>JANQMM010000018.1 GCA_028280145.1 Minisyncoccota bacterium
GTTATATTCCACTCCATTAAGTGTCGTGGTCGCATTTTGCGCTATGGTGCCGGCGGGAATTCCCGCCAAAGTTCCTACATCCGAGTAAGGAAGTGAGCGAAGCATTTCAAGTTGTTGATTGGCAAGCGCTAATGCGCCTGAACTTGATTTTGAAAGCGCAACCATGAGCAAACTTGCTCGCAGTGCACCATAGACACCAACGAATACGATCAGCAAAATGCCGATCCCAACGAGCACATCCATAAATGTCATGCCGCTCTTGTGGGTTCGATACGCTCGCATACCAACTAGATGGTCTCCGAAAGCGAGTAGATCGGAGAGATCATGGATAATGCAAAGAAGCCAACCGCACCACCAATGGTAAGCATTAGAAACGGCTCAATGATGGTCGACATATCTTTGGTTTTTTGTTCAACTTCACGCTCATAGAAAAGAGCAACGTCTTCAAGCATCTTGGAGAGATTTCCGGTTTCTTCTCCAACCGCGATCATTTCTGAAAATAAAATAGGATAAAATTTTTCATTTTCAAGAAACGCCTTTGAAATTGGGGCGCCTTTTTGAATCTCGGCCTCGGCAGTCTTAATGATATCTTTGAAATATGAATTTTGTATCACATCTCTTGTAATATTGAGTGCATTTACAATCTCCACTCCCGAGACAAGGAGAGATGAGAGTGTGCGTGCGGTTCGCGCCGCATTTACCTCCCGAACAAGCACTCCGATGATGGGTGTTTTCAAGAGCACCCACTCAAACATACGACTTCCGCGTTTTGTTCTGATCCCCCAGACAAAAAGAACAATACTTCCGATCATGATGGAAAGCGCTGAGAATGTGTGTTCCGTCAAAAAATTGCTCATGCCAATAATCATTTTTGTTGACGACGGCAGATCAGCCCCCAATTCTGAAAACGTTGCCGTAAGCGTCGGTACCACAAACATGAGCATCAGAATACCGATAATGATCATTGCGACAACCACAATTGACGGATACATCATTGCGCCTTTCACCTTTTTCTTCAGCAGATACGCTTTGTCCATTTGTTCGCCAACCACTTTGAGTGATTTTGCAAGCGAACCGCTTTCCTCTCCTGCACGAACCATTGAAACAAACAAAGAAGAGAATACTTTCGGATATTTCTTGAGTGCACTTGCAAATGTGTCTCCTTTTTTAATATCTCCATTGATCTGTTGCAAAATGACCTTCAACTTTGCATTCTTCGTCTGCTTCTCCATGATCGAAAGCGCACGCGAAAGCACGAGGCCGGCGTCGATCATTGCCGCCAGGTTGTTGGTAAGCATGATCTTTTCCGACATCTTAACATTGCCAATGAGTGCGTTAAGACGATCCATGTCAAGCCACTTCTTGAGATCCTTCGCACCCCCCTCTTCTACTACCGAAATAACTGTGCGCCCTTCCTTACGCACCTGACGATACACAGCAAATCTATCGGGGGCCTCTATGGTGTGCTCCTCAACGTGTCCTTTCTTGTCTTGTGTTTTGTATCTAAATTTTGGCATATCTTAAATTATGGGTGAGTGTGGCGTGCAGTGACTATTCTGAAATAACGCGCAACACTTCTTCAACAGTGGTCACACCTTGTGCGGCCAAAAACATACCGTCTTCAATCATCGTCATCATGCCTTCCTTTTTTGCTTGTTCTTCTATCGCCGCAGTTGTGGCGCCCTTGAGCACAAGTTCGCGTATTGAGGGCGTAATGTGCAGAACTTCATGTATACCGACACGACCATGGTAACCATCTTCACTTTCCGGCGACGGTTTTGGTTTGTAGAACGGGATCGACTTCCAGGTTGCGTGTCCGTCAATGACGCCTTCTGCTTTAAGCTCTTTGAGAACGCGATCCAGATCGATCTTCTGTGACAAGTCACTCACATCAGCGTCAGTTAGATTGTATTTCTCCTTCGCGTCGGCAAGACGACGAACCAGTCGCTGACCGATAACTACTTTGATGGTCGAAACCAACAAAAATGGCTCAACTTCCATATCAACAAGCCGCGGAACCGCACCCGAGGCTGAGTTGGTGTGCAGAGTCGAGAGCACCAGGTGACCGGTAAGTGCTGCATTGGTTGCAAGTGAAGCAGTCTCACCATCTCGAATCTCACCCACCATGATGATGTCCGGGTCTTGTCGCACGAGTGCACGAAGACCTTTTGAAAAAGTAAATCCGATCTGCGCTTTTACCTGCGTTTGATTAACGCGCGGCATCTGATACTCAATCGGGTCTTCAATGGTAGAAATGTTCACTTCAGGCGTATTCAGAATATCAAGAATAGTATAGAGTGTTGTACTCTTACCTGAACCGGTCGGCCCGGTTACAAGAATAAGGCCGGTTTTTTGTTTTGTTGCATCATGTACTTGTTCAAGCGCTGTTCCATGGAAACCGAGTCCCTCAAGCGAATAACCGCCTCCACCCTCCTTCAGAAGTCGCATTACTGTTTTTTCACCGAAAAACACCGGCAGTATAGAGACACGAAAGCCGACTTTCTGATCGGAGAGTTCGATCTTGAATCGCCCGTCTTGGGCAAGACGCTTTTCATCAAGTTTCAGATTTGAGAGCACTTTGATGCGTGCGGTGATTGAAGCTGCCGCGCTTTTTGGAAGCGTCATAGCATCATGCAAAATGCCGTCAATACGATATCGCACCAACACCTGGTTCTCCATCGGCTCAATATGGATGTCTGATGCATTTTGAATGATCGCATGCTTCAAAAGAGCATCAACAATGCGGACAACCGGCAGATCCTCCGCCATTTTCTTCAGATCATCACCACTTACTTCTTCCCCATCTTCTCCTTCCGGAGTGATCACAAGTGATGCCGTCTCCTTTTCGATGATCTCGCCAAACTCATCCTTGAGTGTTTTTTGATAGAGCAGAAGAGCACTCTTAATACTCTCTGCATCAGTAATACGCGGAAGTACTTTAAGACCGACCTTTTTCTTTACAAAGTCGATCGCGGCCAAGTCGTCAGTATCAAGCATGGCCACCTCAAGCGCGTCAGCCGTTTTCTTAAAAGCAATGATATTGTGATTGCGTGCAATCGGCTCCGGGATCATTGAAAGGATGTCAAAATCGATCTTTTGGTTCTGAAGGTTCACAAAAGGAATACCAAGCACATAGGCTTGTGTGCGACGAAGATCGTCTTCGGATATAAGCCCCTCCTTAACAAGTTCATCTCCGGGGCTTCTATCCTCTTTTTGTGCCTTTTTTTGCGCTTTATTAAAATCCTCTCGCGAGACCAGCCCCGAGTCGATCATGAATTTCTCTAATTGCTCCTCATTTACGTGCATGCGCAAAAAACAGGGGCACAACTCCAAACAATATATGTGTCGTTCCCTAAAAAGTACCTAAAGTATAGCAATTTAAAGACATCACAACACCAGACTTTTGAACATTAGACCACTTTACAACAATGCTCTTGCTTTTATAATGAGAACATGCGAAATTATTCGGCAACAGAAATGTTTATTTCAGTCGTCATTCTGAAGAGTGGCGTGTGTTTGCCTGGTTCCGCATAATTTCAAACCTCAAAAGGTACGAAAAAAGGGAGTCCGGCAAACGTCGGATTTTTTTGTTCTTAGGCCAAGTGGTCTGCACAAATTAGAAACGGAGAATGTGATGCAACCGATAGAGACGAGAAGTATAACTACCCATGTCGCCTTTGTACCCCATGGAGAAAATGGCGGGTGCAGAAAAAGCTGCGGTAGCAACAATTGCGCGTACGCCGTATTTCGAAAAAAGTGTCCCGGCATCGACTCGGAACTCAACCTGGAAGGCGGTGACGTGTGCATTTTGTGCGATTCCGAGCAGGTGTCGGACAAGAACGATGCGCGAACAAACCTGGTGGGAAAAGTTCGCATACTCACAAGCGGACGAAAAGCTGTCGCCGCATAGACGAACGACTTCGTCCACTCCGCTAAACGGGCGGCCGTAACAGGCCGCCCTTTCCTGTTCCTCTTCTGGCCCTAACACTCTCTATCTTTTTCGAAATGTGACGTTACTAGAGAAAAGTTGACAAATTGTTGAAATACAATATACTTTCAGCACTAATGTCCGTTTTGAAACGGGCAAATTTTTTTATCAAAATCATCTAAATACAATGTTTGACTTAAAAGTAATGAATTCCGTGCTTGAACAGCTTGAGGAAGAGCGCGGCGTTCCAAAGGAAAAAGTACTTGAAGCCATTGAAGTGGCACTTGCGACTGCATACAAGAAAGAATATGGAAAGAAAGGACAGATCGTTCGAGCCAAGTTTGACATTAATGGCGGAACCACTGAATTTTCACAAATAAAGATCGTTGTAGACGAAACCCGTGTACGCATTGTTCCGGAAGGAGAAGATGACACCCCGGATGAGGACGATGAACGTTCACGCTTTAATCCTGAACATCACATTTTGATCGATGATGCAAAAAAGATCAAAAAAGACGTGGAGCTTGATGACGAGATCGCATTTCCACTTGAACAAAAAGACGATTACGGACGCATAGCGGCACAAACCGCAAAACAAGTGATCATCCAAAAAATTCGCGAAGCTGAAAAAGTATCGATCCTTACAGAATTCGGACAACGTGAAGGTGATGTTGTTTCAGGCTCAGTACAAAGGATCGAACGCGGTAACATTTATATTGATCTTGGAAAAGCCGCAGGAATTCTCCCATATGACGAACAAATACCGGGAGAGCGATACCGCCAAGGAGAACGCATTCGTGCCTATCTCTACTCTGTAGAAGAAACACCAAAAGGTGTGTTCTTACGCCTTTCCCGCTCACACCCAAACTTTCTTTCAAAACTCTTCGAGATGGAAGCGCCGGAATTGACCAACGGAACCGTGGAGATCAAGGCAGTTGCCCGAGAGGCGGGCAGTCGATCAAAGATCGCGGTACACTCGACCGACGACCATGTTGACCCGGTTGGTTCTCTTGTTGGACAACGGGGTGTACGTGTTTCGACAGTCATGAGCGAACTCGGTGGAGAAAAGATCGATATCATCGAGTGGTCAGAGGATCCAAAAAAATTCATCGAAGACGCCCTTTCTCCCGCAAAAGTAATAGGTGTTGAGATCAACGAGGAAGAACAAAATGCTGCAGTAGAGGTTTCCCCCGACCAGCAATCGCTTGCTAGTGGCCGTGGCGGACAAAATGTACGACTTGCGGCAAAACTTACCGGATGGAAAATTGATATTCAATCACTCGACGGTGAGGAGTTGATCGATGATGACGGCAATCCCATTGAAGAGACAGAAACCCCGGAGGAAGAGTTGGTCGAATCAAGTGTCGAAGAAAATGATGCTGAGGATACCGAAGCAACAGAGGAAGCAACAGATGCAAGTGAAATTGCCGAGGAAACTGAAGAGAGCTCTCAGAAAGACACAGAAGCGGCAGACGAAGATAGCGGGGATAGTGAGAAATCAGATGAAGAGAAACCGAAAGGCTAAGTACGCGTAACGGATAATACATTACGATTAACAAACAAAAACATGAACTTACTACACGATATTGAACCAGGCACAAAAGATAAAATGAATGTCATCATTGAGATCAATAAAGGTTCAAAGAATAAATACGAAATAGATAAAGAAACGGGAATGATCGCACTTGATCGTGCAATGCACACAGCTCAAGATTATCCATTCGATTATGGCTTTGTGCCACAAACCCATTGGGATGATGGTGATGCACTTGATGTACTTGTGCTTACTACCTATCCTCTTCATCCGGGTATTCTGGTTCGTGTTCGTCCGGTTGCGATCATGGGAATGATCGATGATGGAGAAAGCGACGATAAAGTAATTGCAGTGCCGGTTGATGATCCACGCTTTGATGAGATACAGGACCTCTCTGATATCAACAAACATACGCTGAAGGAAATCGAACATTTCTTTGGAACATATAAAAAAGTACAGAACAAAGAGGTGGAAACAAAAGGCTTTAAGGGCGTAAAGGATGCGCAGGCGGCATTTGAGCACGCATGCACTCTCTACAGAAAGTCAAAATAAACAAAGACTTATCAACAAAAAAGCAGGAGTCAACCTATTGGAGGCTGGTGCTTTTTTGTATACTCAGTGCAAGAGAGCCTTAATACAAGGTCCTTGTTACTTTTTGGATGGTTTTTTACATCCTATTAGCACTTAATTTAAGCATATAAAACAGTTATGAATACATTTAATAAAAGCATTATAGCCGGAATTCTCGGTCTTTTATTCCTTTCAAGTGGCGCTCTCCTTGCGCACGCAGAAGATGAGAATGGAACTGCTGAAACCGAGCCCGACAAGAGACCTTCTATGGAGCTCATGAAGGAGAAGCGTGAGATGCACAAAGAAAAAGCTGAAGCTACACGAGCTGAATTCCAAGAGAAAAAAGAAGAACGTGAAGAGGATGCTCAGGAAAAACGGGAAGAAATGAAAGAAAACAGGGAAGAGCGTAAGACTCAACTTGATGAGAATCGAAAAGATCGTATTCTGAACTTTGCAGAACGTATTGCCGAACGCATGAGCAACGCCGTCGACCGCCTTCAGCAGATTGCTGATAAGATCCTTGCAAGGATCGAAAAGATCGAAGAAG
Source organism: Minisyncoccota bacterium (assembly GCA_028280145.1). GTDB lineage: Bacteria > Patescibacteriota > Minisyncoccia > Phycocordibacterales > JACZSL01 > JANQMM01. The sequence goes on from JANQMM010000018.1 coordinate 6,580, forward strand.
AACAAGGTCTCGATCTAAGTGAAGCAAAAGAAAAGATAGATGAGGCAAAGGAGGAGCTTGAAGATGCACAAAGCATGATTGATGAGATCGTCGCCTCGGTTGAAGAAGCCCTTAGTGAAGAAGAACCTAAAGCGGCATTTGAAAAAGCTCGAGAACTCATGAGTGAAGCACGCGATCTTATCAAACAGGCGCACGCAACCCTTCGAGAAGCAGTACAAAGCGCAAAGGATGTGATCAATGACAGCCAGGACAATACCGAATCAGATGACACAGGCAGTGACGATGAAACAGATGACGGAAACGATGACGTGTCAGAAGACGAAACTGAAAATACCAACACAGATGAAGATTCAGCAACCGATCAAGAATAATTTAGTAACCTTAAAAAAATAAAAGTACTATGGATCCAGAACAACAAAACGAAAATAACGAAAATGCAGAAGTTCCTACTGGAAATGAAAATCCCACAGAGCAGCAATCACCATTTACCCCAAACCCGGAACCTGAACCAACACCAGAACCTTCAAAATCAAGTCCACTTGGACCGATCGTGGGTATTATCATCATTATCATTCTGATCATTCTTGCCGGATTCTATTTCTGGGGTTCGAGTCTGCAAGAAACAGTTAATCAACCGGAAGACGAACCCGCAATGACCGAGGACGAAAATGGTGCCGCAGGCACTGTGCTTGAGGGAAGCCCGGAGGCCGGAACGTTTGACGACACCTCGGGAACCGAGGTAGGTCTTCCACTTTCAGAATCAGACGAAATCACAGATATTGAGGCGGAACTCGATGACACCGATCTTGAAAATCTTGATGCTGAGCTTGAAAGTATAGACGCTGAGTTCAACAACCCGTAAAAGTACTCTCGTTTCAGTCGCAGAAGACCGGCCTTTGGGTCGGTTTTTTGGAATAATGTAGAACTCAATTCTAGCTTTTGAAATCCGGTTGAAAAAAGCCATGTTCCGCGATACACTTTGGCAATTATGACAGAGGAAAAAAACACACTATATAGCAAAGTAAAGCGTACTGAGCTTGGTAATTCTGAGATCGAATTTGAGATCCATATTCCGACAGAAAAGTTGGATGCATTCAGAACAAAGGCCCTTAACAAACTGCGAAAAGACGCAAATGTGCCAGGGTTTCGTCCCGGTAAAGTTCCAGACAACATACTCATAGAAAAAATTGGAGAAGCCGGCCTGCTCCAAGAAGCGGCAGAACTCGCCATTCAGGAAGCATACCCCGCTGTGATCATCGAGCATGAGCTTCAGACGATCGGACGCCCCGAGATAACGGTCACGAAACTTGCTCCGGGAAATCCCCTCGAATTTAAAGCTAAAACCGCCATTGTGCCTGAAGTAACGCTCCCCGACTACAAGAAGATCGCGAAGAACGAAATGGCAGTGAAAGAAGATGTCGTCATTGACGAGAAAGAGCTTGAAGACGTTCTTAAAGATATAAGACGTGTACGAACACGCGCACAAAAAGAGCTTGCACCTGATGCGGAGGTAAAAGACGAGGATCTACTCCCACTTACCAATGAGTTTGTTGCGGGTCTCGGCAACTTTAAAACTGTTGATGATTTCAAGAAACAAGTGCGTGAAAACATGATCAAGGAGAAAGAAATACGAAACAGGGAAAAGAAAAGAGTTGTTCTCTCGGAAGAACTTATCAAAGAAACGAAAATGGATATTCCGGCGCTACTCATCGAGTCAGAACTTCAAAAAATGAGTGCCCAATTCCAGGATGATGTTATGCGTATGGGAGTCGAATATGACGAATATCTTAAGAAAATCGATAAAACAGAGGAGCAGCTCCGTGAGGAATGGAGAGAAACCGCACAAAAACGAGCAGCACTTCAACTCATTGTGAACAAAATATCTCTTGAAGAAAATCTTCTCCCCGACAAAGATGAGGTACAAAAACAAGTAGATCACCTTAAAGAACATTACAAAGACGCAGACCCGCACAACATCCAAATCTACGTGGAGACCATGATGACCAATGACCTTGTCTTCGAATTCCTCGAATCACAAGGCAAGAAATGAAAAAAGCGGGGCACACCCCGCTTTTTCAAGACCCCTCGAACGCTGACCTCTTCAGGCCGCCTGCTCGACCTCGACATCAAGCATGAAAATCTTAGTCGTGGACGGAGGCCTTCGGGCCGGAACACATTCGTGGTCCTGGAAGCCTGCAAAATGATCTTCGAGCGAACGTTCAGCAATTGCTGAAGCGTCTTCTTTTCTTCGAAGAACCTGCCCGTCATGGACAATGGCAGTGGAGGTCACAACCGTCAGATCAGACGCTTCCCCAAACCCGCCTTCAAGGGCAAGTGCATAGACCTGATCCGGTTCGAGTTTCCATCTTTCCCTGATCGCTTCTCGAAACGAATCGATGACGAGATGTCCCCTCCCTTCGGCGATTACCTTCATGAGAACTTCGTTCCCACTGGTTATGGTCAACATCGCGCTCTCTTGCATACTCATGTCTCTACCCTCGCTTTGCGTGTTCAACTGAAGGTCACTATACGGGTATACTCCTCATTGTCAATTCAGATTTTCTTGCAGTGAAGAAAAACCATGGTACACTACCCCTACTACCAAATACTCATAGCTAACTGACTCACATATGTTAATCCCAACAGTAATAGAAAAATCACAATTTGGAGAACGAGCGTATGATATTTATTCTCGTCTTCTCAAGGAACGCATCATCTTCATTGGTGGACCGATCAATGACACCATGGCAAATCTTGTTATCGCACAATTGCTCTTTCTCGAATCAGAAGATCCAAAAAAAGAGATTTCCGTCTATATCAACAGTCCCGGCGGCTCGGTTACTTCGACACTTGCAATGCTCGATACAATGAATCACATAAAACCCGATGTCTCCACTGTGTGTGTCGGACTAGCCGCTTCAGGTGGGGCTATTTTGCTTGCGGGAGGAAGGAAAGGAAAGCGATTTGCGCTTCCAAATGCGGAAGTGATGATCCACCAGCCGTGGGGCGGTGTACAGGGACAGACCAGCGATATCGAGATCACTGCAAAACAGATGCTCAAAACAAGAGCGCAATTGAACAAGCTCCTTGCAAAAGCGACGGGTAAGCCACTTGCAACGATTGAGAAGGACGTCGACCGCGACTTCTTTATGTCGGCAGATGAGGCAAAAAAGTACGGTATTATCGATCAGGTGCACAAATCTCGCGTCTAATTCGTTTTTCTAACAACAAGGTTCCCACAAACCTCGTGTTTGGGGGATCATTCGACAAGTATCCGTAATTCCTGTATATTGTGGGTACACATTTTAAGAAATTAACCGATATTCCTGTTTTTCACCGTTGCTGCCGATACCGATTGTACGAACTTATGGATATAGACACTTTTTCCATACAATTACATACAACAAAGACAGCCGTAGCATAGTGAGAGGCGGGGTATCCTGTCTGCCATACAGGCAGGCTCGCTAACATGTCATTAACAATTCTTATATTCCTTGCCATTGCAACTCTTGTTGGAGTGGGTGTTGGATACGTCCTGCGCATGCTCATCTCAATGAGCAAGAAAGGTTCCATGGAGCTTGAGATTAAGCAAATGATGCTTGATGCGAAGGAAGATGCCAAAAAAATCACCGCAAAAGCGGAAAAAGAGGCTGAACGCAAAGTAAAAGAAAAACTTGGCGAATTAAAAGAGCAAGAAGAAAAAGCAAAAAAGACCGAAGACCGTCTTATTAAGAAAGAAGAGCTCCTCGACAAACGACAACAGGATATTGACACTGAGGTCGATAAAGTTAAGTCGAAGATCGATGAGGTCAAGGAAATAAAGGGGCAGATTGAGGTCCTTATTGAGAAAAAACAAGGCGAGCTTGAAAAAGTCGCCGGCCTTTCCAAAGAAGATGCTAAAAAAGAGCTGTTCGAGACCATAGAAAAGCAGCATGAAGAAGACGTGTTGGTGCGCATGCAAAAGCTTGAAACAACCGGCACCGAAAGACTTGAAACAAAAGCGAAAGAGATTTTGACAACAGCCATTCACCGTTTCGGAAACTCAGTCGCCTCAGACGTGGTTGCAACATCCATAGCTATTCCAAATGACGACCTCAAAGGAAAGATCATCGGAAAGGAAGGACGAAATATCAAAGCATTCGAGCGTGCTACCGGGGTTGATGTCATTATTGATGACACTCCGGGAGTCATTACTATTTCCTCATTTGACCCCATCCGGCGACAGGTCGCCCGTGTCGCACTTGAAAACCTCATTGTTGACGGCCGTATTCAGCCGGCAAAGATTGAGGAAGCCGTGTCCAAGGCACGCGATGAGATCAACCGGATCGTAAAGGAAAAAGGGGAACAAGCAGCATATGAGTGTGGTGTCTTTAATATGGATCCGCGCGTGTTACTCATTGTCGGACGTCTTCACTTTAGGACCAGTTATGGCCAGAACGTATTGCAACACTCAATTGAAATGGCACATATTGCCGGCATGATCGCTGAAGAACTCGGTGCAAACGTACACGTTGCAAAAGCGGGGTCATTAGTACACGACATCGGAAAAGCAGTAGACCACGAGGTGCAAGGAACGCACGTAGAGATCGGGAGACGCATCCTGCAAAAGTTCGGTGTTGAAGAGCCGATAATTCAAGCAATGCAGTCACACCACGAAGAGTATCCGTACGAAACACCCGAATCAATCATTGTTCAGGTAGCTGATGCTATTTCAGGTGGTCGTCCCGGGGCACGCCGTGACTCGGTTGAAAATTATCTGAAACGACTCGGTGATCTGGAAGCAATTGCAAACTCATTTGATGGTATCGACAAAGCATACGCTATTCAAGCAGGTCGTGAAGTACGAATATTTGTAAAACCTGAAGAAGTAGACGATCTTGGAGCGCGGAAACTTGCCAGAGAGATCGCCCTTCGTATCGAAAACGAGCTCGGCTACCCGGGAGAGATCAAGGTGAATGTCATTCGTGAAAATCGGGCAATAGAATACGCCCGATAATCACCGTCTAGCTATACCCGGGGCCATACTCCGCACCCCTAATTCAACGTACATACGAAAAATGGCTTAAAATATAGCTATTATTTGAAATGTGGTTGTCCAAAACCCATTGACGAAAAGGTCTCTCTGTAGCCTCGCCGAGAGGCCATTGCACAAAATATGGCAGGATATATAATGATTTAAGACCTACGAGCAATATATCCTTATATTGCAATATATTCTGGTCACTTTTATTCATAAGAAAACATACGTATGAACAAAGCAGCAATCGTAGACAAAGTGCACGAAGTACTTGGCGGAACTAAGGCACAATCAGAACGTGCAGTTGACACTGTAGTAAGTTCAATTATCGAGGGCCTCAAGACTGGCGAAGAAGTTTCAATCGCAGGTCTTGGTATCTTTTCAGCTAAGATGCGCCCGGCTCGACAGGGACGCAATCCCCGCACAGGTGAATCAATACAGATTCCGGCAATGCGCGTACCAAAATTCCGAGCTGCAAAAGCACTTAAGGATGCTGTAAAGAATTCGTAATCGAATTTCTCATTACTTACAAAAGCCCTGCCGGTAGACAGGGCTTTTGTAATGCTTGTGTTCTTTTAATTAACCGAAAATGACAATGAAAAGGATTATGTGCCAAACTTTTTCATGATCTCTGCTTCAATCTCCGTGCGCGGACGACCGTACTTTCTGTACGAAAGATCTTTGAATTGTTCGACTACTTCCGGATGATCTTTGGTCGGCCTCATGGCACGCATGTTGAATGTATCTTGAGGAAAACCATCAACGAGCAACTTTACATAAGAATTAAAATTCTCAAGTCCCATGATGTCGCTTGCGCTAAAGTGTGGAGCAAGTTGTTTTTGCAAGAATTCAGCATCTTCCGAACCAACACGATATATCGCCATTGAACCGACGTTTCCAAATACTGCATCTCGTATGTTTTCATCAAGTTGAGCAATGAACTGATGCGCCATATTGAGACTCAAGCGGTATTTTCTGGCCTCAGAGAGAATTGTAGCGATCGAGTCAGTGGTTATGTTTTGGAATTCATCAATATACAAGTAGAAGTCATGCCGCGTCTCCTGTGGTGCGTCTACCCGGGAAAGTGCTGCCATCAGTATCTTTCCAACGATAATAAGACCAATAAGGTGTGAGTTAATGTCGCCCAAGCGACCTTTTGAGAGATTGATGAGCAAAATCTTGCGCTCGTCCATTATTTCCCGAAAGTTGAATGCCGACTTTTCCTGTGAAATGATCGGTCGCATGATGTCATTGGACATAAAGACGTCAAATTTGCTTGTGATATACGGCACAATATTCTGAAGGCTTGCCTCTCCACCCGCTTGAGATGCGATCTTTTCCCAAAATTGAACAACTATCGGATTATTGCAACGGGACAATTTCAATTTTCTGAACTTTTCATCGCTCATTACGCGAGACACTTCAAGCAATGTGCTACCACTTGCAGGGTCCTCGATCACCAACTGTGTCGCGTTTCTAAAATACTGTTCAAACATCGGCCCCATACTCTCAGGATTGCCACCATAGAGCTTTTGGAAGATACCAAAGAGTTCATTTACCACAAATGTTTTTTGTTCGGGATAATTGTGGTCATATTCGAGCATATTAAGACCCATTGGACGTGCAGTATGCGCTGGATCGAAATAGATAACATCATCAATACGTTCAGGTGGCACGTTTGCAAGAATGTCATCTATATCACTTCCATGCGGATCGATCATGCAAACACCGTCTCCATTCTTAATATCCTGTGAGATCATGTTCTTCAAGATGGTGGTCTTACCGGTGCCGGTCTGCCCGATCACATAAAAATGACGAACGCGATCTTCTTTCCTGAAGTGAATCTCGGTCTCTTCTCCTTGAAATTCGTTGATGCCAAGCAACACACCATCGCTCTTAACACCCTGAGGCGCGCGAGACTGTTTTGCAATATCTTCCTTAAGGTCAGCGACCGAGTGTGTAGAAATCGGAAAATGAAGCAATGTGGTCAACTCTTCTATGTTAAGCGGTATTGTCTGTGACATGTTGAAGAGACGAAAAGTGTATTCATGCAATAAGTCGGTTAATTTTTGTCCGACAACGCGTTTAAACACAAGCCCGCCTTCGTGTGGCTTATTGAATTGGTTGAATGTTGATTCAATTTCATGCAAAATCGTTTCCGCCTCTTCGCCACTGGGTGCGGATGCGACAATACGAATATTCGTATCGTAAATAACATTTCCTATTTTTTCCTGAATGGCTGATACGACATCTTGGTCTATTTCCGGCTTGTTGTCCGTTTCTTGTTCCTGCTTTTTGTTGCCAAACATCATTTCCTTTATGCCCGTACCGATCTCTTTGGCGATGGACACACCAAACGATTCAGTTGCCTCTTTAACACTGACTCCGGATTTCACTTTTTCCAATACCTGCTTGTATTTCTTGTTATGATGATCGCCTGCCGGAGAGAACACGATTTGAATTGCCGCACCCTCCCCGGAGACAGCGATCTTTGAAAAACTGTTCAAAATGATATTGAGCGGGTCTTGTTCAAATGCTGTATGTGTCTTTATCGGAAAGATCAGATTTCCGCTTGAAGTTGCATATGAGGCAAGGGTAGCCCCTCCCTCAGTAAAAATATTGTAGTCCTCTTTCTTTTCGCGAATGCGTGCATCGGGAAACACGGCAAGTAATTGTTTTTCGAACAGACGCGCGCGAACCCGCGGCACGGCACAATAGAAAACAATCTCATCTTCATGGTTCGACTGTGCAATTTCAATGGTGAAATTGTTTTTCCCACGAGCCCGGTCTCCTTCTTCAAAGGCAACTGAGAGCATGCCCGCGTAAAACTGTTCCATTCCCCTGACCAAAGTATTGAAATCGCGGGGAGTTCCATCATCGTCCTTTCGAAGTAACGTCACTTCAAATAAGCGTTTTCGAAGCGCCCGAAAAAGCGGTGTTCCCTCTTTTACTCCGGGTGGTGTACCGATCTCAAAGAGATATTGCACAAGAAAGCGATGAAAATCATCCTGTAAATGAGGATTTTGCATTTTTTCAACAACAGAGAGTGCGTTTTTGATACCTCGCTCTTCCATCACCGCCACTAATTCGTCTACTTTCTTGTCGTGTTCGGGGCTCAAATGAAGGATCTTCTCCTCAATTTCATCCACTTTCATTTGATGATCCGAAGAAAGCACTCTTTCGGGTGCCTCTTGTTCATAGCGGATTACTTCTTGCTCCACGATTGCTTCACGCACCGGAACTCCTTCATTTTGAGCTTCAAGTGCCCGCTCTTTCTCTGCAACCCGCTTACGCAAATAAGCAATTTCTTCTTCAGGAGTATTAAACGAAAGCCCTTCCTCTGTTCCCTCTGATAGCTGCTCGATCATTGCCATTAAGTATAACCTCAAAATCACCGATGCAACACCTGTAGACGGTGTAACATTCCTACCTGCAGGAGTTTTTCATGCCTATGACATGACGCACGAAGTAGCTCAAAATCTACACTTCTTTTTTGCGCAAATGTCCGATAGAATTGGACTATGAGACCAAACCCTGAGAACATAGAGTCGGAAGATCACGATGTTACCCCAGTCGGCGAAGAGCCATCAGATCAACATGTCGAAAGCGAGCCTGGAAGCCCTGAAACCATAGAAACCCCCACAGAAGAAACAGGCGAAGTCGTTAGCTTCCCGAGTGGTGATGCGTCTGATCTGTTGCCGCCGGTAAGTACAATGGAATTTCCGAATACCGACATGGGTGAAAAAATGCGCCAAGCATTCGAAAGACATGAAGAGAAACGCAAAGAAGATCCAGTGTATGCAGAGCAACGAACGACAGGAGAAGAGGTGGGAGCCGCTGTTGGTGAAGCATATGCGAAGAAGATAGAACAAGCTCGAAAAGATTTTAAAAACGAACCGGAAGCAGAAGAACTATCTATCGAAGAAAAAGAGCGGAAGCTTGATTATTTGCGCATGCAACAAGACAGTGCCGCAAGAATTGCTACGGGAGGAAAAGTGAATGAAAAAACCGCGCGAAATCATCATTTTGCAGCAAAAGCCTTTGCCAAACAACATAAGGAACTTGCAGACGAATTACTCCATAATCCGGATCACAGACCAACCCCTGAGACACTCCAATATGCACATAGGGACAAGCGCGAAGATCCCAAACCAGTCTATAAAAACCCCAATAATGAAACCCTAACTCTTAGAAAAGACTCTCCTCCTGAAGAGTCGGTTGTAGAGTATGACGATCTCCTCCTCCGAGACGAAGAAGCTATAGCGACAAAAATGAGTGCTTCTCAAGAAAATCAAGAAGGTATTGACGAGTCTTCTGAATCTGAATCAACGCCCGAGGACAATGTTATCTATGCAGCAAATAAATTCTCCGAAGCAGAAAGAGTGAAACACATTGAAGAAATGCCAACAAGCACCGCAGATGAGGTGTACAAAAAACACAACGCTATCCAGGAAATGGAAGCTGAATCCGAAGCCCTGGAAAGAGGTCTGACTGAAGCAAGAGATAAATGGCAACAAAAACAAGTGGCAAAAGACCTGTATCACGAACAAATCCCTGACGAGGATCTGAATATGGGTACGAAGATAGAGCTTGAAGATGCAGCATCAAAAGCGGCAAATGATGTGGAAGTGGAGGAAATGTCACGAGAAGAGTTTGAAAAAAAGCATCCAAATCTAGTCAAACGACGAACGATAGAAGATGGCGAATTTACAGAGACGCAAGACCCATCTGAGCCGAATGCGGCAGACGCTTCGGAAAACGAAAAGATCGCCGACTTCCCGGAAGGTAGTGCCGGTATTGAGGTACATGAAGACGTGGAACATGTAGTCCTTGAAACGCCACTGAGGCTTGAGACGCCGGAAGAGGAGGCGAAACGCTTGGGGAAAAAATATCCGGAACACGAAGAATTAAGACTTGAGACACCTGAGGAAGAAGCGGCTCGACTTGGCGTGAAACCACCAGACCCGACTCAAAAGGTGGAGAAGCCAAGTGCAACTGTCGACCCTGGTAGCTCAGCTGAACAGGAACCCAAAAACGTTCTGAAAAAGCTTGATAGTCTTGAAGGAACCGCAGTATACGCATCACTTGGCATCAGTCCTGAAGACCTTGCTAGTATTGATGGATTCAATGACCTATCTCTGGGACAAAGATCGTTGGTTGCCAACGGATTAAAACACATGACGTTAGAGCGTGTTAGAAACGAGGCAACCGACAAGCAATTAGAATTGGCAAGTCAAGGTGGAAGGGGGAGACGCATGTGGGAATATCTCCGTAAAAACTACATGGTAGAAAAATTCAAAAAAGAGAGTTTGAAGAATTTAGAGAGCGGTGGGCTTGAAATGCACGGAGATGTTCTTCGGGAGTTGGTACACCAGGCTTCAAATGGTCTTGCCGTTGAAAAGCTTCCGGACGGCTCAATGCGATTTGAATTTATACCACAATTTGAAAACCTGACTTCAACGCAAATGGAACAAGTATCAGCATTTAATGATGCAGCTAATGGATTTGCAAATATCCCTGAGTCTTGGATCGACGAAGAGGCAGATGATCAACAAAAAGAAGCGTATGCGCTTGCAAAAATACGATACGAGGAGGCAAAGGAAAATGTCATCAACCTTGAACTTGAAAAGACGGAAAAAAATGAGAAAGCGGTGTTGGATCTCATTACGGGAATAGATGGAAAAGTAAAAATGACCCGTTTCATGAATGGACATCCGGAAATTGAAGAAGAACTAAGCAAGATCAAGGACAGGACACTGTTTAGGAACGCACTTAATACTACAATTGCTGAAAACGGATCGTTTATGGCCTACGGAATTGCCGCGCGCGGTATTGCCGTAGGCGGGTTGGCCCTTGCAGGTGCACCACTTGTCGCCGTTGGAGCTGGAACCATGGCAACAGCCGGTATTATCGGTGGCATACGAACAAAGATGCGAACTGAACAAGGTTTTGCCGAACAAGACACGCGCACAAGGCGTGGTATCGAATCTGAAACTGAAACAGAAAAAACCTTTAGTGAGCCAGAAAAACTGATACAAAATCTTGAACGTAACATCCGTCAACTTGAGGAAGCAGAGAACGACGAATCGCGCACCAAACGCGCCCAGAGACTTGCAAACAGAGTTTCCGTAACAAAGAGGAAACTGACACAAAAGGAAATAGTACTTGGTGAGGGTACAACAAAGATCAGAAATACTTCGAATATAGGGCATATATTGGGACAGGCAGATGCCGTTCTTCGGCTTAATGAGAGCCCGAAAGCAAGGGAAGAGGTCTTGAAGCGACACGAACAATTTGTCTCTCACCTTGACCAGGACGTAGACGAGGCAAGAAAAACGCGGGTTTTAAGAAATATGATGATTGGTGGTAGTGTTGCTGCCGGTGTGGCTGGGGCAGGTTTTCTAGCCCACCAGATAGCGGATATCTATGGGTGGGGAGACTCGAATGCTGAGACCACGCCTGGCAACACAACAGACATACAAGAAGTGACACCACCGTCAGAATCCGTTGTTCCGGCTTCGGAAACTCCTGAAGCCACAGAGTCAACACCTGAGACCGTTCCGATACCGCCTATTTCTTTTGAACACGAAATTCAATCAGGTGATAAGTTATGGAATATTCTTGGAAAAAAATTGGAGGAACAGATGTATACAGAGGGTATGAATGACGTAGAAAAGACACATTTCATTGACGCAATAAAAGACAGGTTTGCTTCACTTTCTGATGAAGAGTTAATTGGAATGGGCTTTACTCCCGATGAAAACGGTCACGTGGATATAAACATGCTTGAAATTGGGAAAAAACTTGATCTTTCAAAAGTGCTAAGCGATACAGAATTCATGGATGAAGCAATGCAACGCACGACCACACTTTCTGATGAGGCGCGCGCCTCAATTGCAGAGAATCTTGCAAATTCGAAAAGTGTTCCTGAGATCGAAACCACCGCAAAGACAACAACCGAAATATCTTCGGAACCCCCGCCTAGAGACACCACCCCAACAGAAGCTCCCGAGCCAACAGAAAAGCCATCGGTTGAAGAGGGTAGAAATCCGATCATAGAAGAGCTCGAGAGAGAAACAATAGAAAAGGCCTTGAGAGAACAGAGTTCAACAGATCAAACTATTGCAGAAGATCCATATCCAAACATTCGTGTGGTCAATCTGGAACAACAGGTACAAACACCCGATTACGGAGCACGAGCGGCAGAAATAGCAAATACGCCTATACCTGAACGTATGCTTACCGACCAAGAATTGATGCAATTGAGAAGTGGCCCGCAATATAAGGAAATGGAAAGAGAGATTGAAGAAATTTTCAATGCAACCCCGCAGGAAAGACAGGCTGAATTCTCTGCAGACAGAGCCCAAGCACAGGAAGAGGCCGCAAGAAGCAGAGCCCAGAGAAGAGGAGGCGAAAGGGTGATTCGCACAATAAGACGCCAACTTGAACCAAGGGATCAGGCAAAATTTGATACTGCAAGAAATATCCTTATTGGCAACAGACCGCTTCGACCGAACGTACCACTTGAGACAAGTGATGCGTATACTGATCGAATGTATGAGTGGACAGGTTCACCAAAAACAGGACCGGGAATTCGTGACATGGATGTAAACAAGGTTTTGGAGACAACATTTGCCCGCCCACAAGGCCGTACGAACCTTATTGAATATCAAAATCGATTCGAGCTACAAAAATACGTTACCGAACTTACAAAAATAACCAAACCACTTCCAGGTGAAACGACGGAGAGTTTCATTCTTCGCGCCAAAGGCATCATGGATGGTACGTTCGCATAACGAGTTTTCGAACTCACTCACCTACTTGGAACACAGACATTCTCGCAGTACTCTGTGCGGGTAGAGAGAATCGAACTCTCGTCCTCTGCTTGGAAGGCAGATATTCTACCACTAAACTATACCCGCGTTATTACGTTGCACTATAGTAGCAGACAATATACACCCTCGCAATTCCCGCTATTACCGACACCTTGCAATATCGTATAATGGAACCCATGCATACGGTCATACATTCATTCGTTCTGATAATAATTCTTGCAACAGGATACCTTGCATTCGTTTTTTTTGTCGAAACAAAACACTATGGAGATACCATAGTCTACGAATCAAGAGACGAAAACACGCTCATTGCCCCAAAGGCGACAGAAGAAATGATCGCTACAACTACAAGTAGCGCAACGACAACACCAACTCAAAATGACGATGATGAGTCTGCGATAAGCGAATTTGAAGAGGTCGTCGTGCCGGCTTCCCCGCCAGTCGAGGAGCAAATGATCGTAGCTGAAGAGATCGCTGAAGAAACAACTGTTGTCGAAGAGACCAATGAAATACAAAACGAAGAGGAGAGCGCGGGCATATTCTCTTTTTCAGAAATAAACGAATTTGCACGACCAGCGATCGTGAATATTCTTTGCCTTACAAAAGGACCACACCAATACATCACTCCGATAAGTGGTAGTGGTACGATCATTTCTGAAAGCGGTATTATTTTAACGAATGCACATATAGCACAATTTTATCTTTTCGAAGATTTTCCGACACAAAATTTCGTTGACTGTCAGATCAGGACCGGTAGCCCGGCAAAAGTAGCATATCGCGCCAAACTACTCTACATCCCGCCTCAATGGGTAGAAGAAAACGCTGAAGCGATAGCAACAGAAAACCCTATGGGAACCGGAGAAGATGATTATGCTTTTCTACTTATCACCGAATCACTCACAAATGCTCCCCTTCCTAAATCATTTCAGCACGTTGGTTTTGATACTGGAGAGCAGATCGTCGCACGCGGTGAATCGCTTCTTGTTGGCGCATATCCGGCAGGATTTCTTGGAGGTCGAACGATCCAACAAGACCTTTATGCTTCAACCGCCATAATAGAAACAGGAGAACTCTATACATTCGACGATACGTTAGAGCTTGATCTTATCTCACTGGGCGGCTCTGTCGTGGCACAACAAGGCGCCTCAGGTGGGCCGGTCATTAACAAAGAAGGAAGGGTCGTGGCGCTTATTTCCACTTCTTCAGATGGTGAAACAACAGACGAGCGAGACCTTCGTGCTATTACACTTGAGCACATTGAACGCTCACTCATGGAAAACAATAAAACAACGCTTGAAGAACTGCTAAGCGGTGACCTTAAGACAAAAGCTACCGTATTCAACGACACCGCAGCGCCTTTGCTTCTCCAGATCCTTTTGAATGGTTTTTGATATCCGGGGATTTTAGAGACAACCTCCCCTACCCCTTTACCAGATGAATCGTTTGAGTCGGAAATGCCATCTCCACCCCAAGTTTCTCGAACGCCTCAATGATTTTGAAATTCATCGTCTGCTGTGCTTTCAAATATTCTTCGTAATCATCAGATTCGATGTGATATACCAGATCAAAGAGAAGTGCTGAATCCCCAAAGGTCGTGAAATAAACCCTGTCAAACCGGGTTGTCTGCTGTGCATCAACGATCTCCTTGATCACGTCGGGTATTTTTTCAAGTTTTTCTTGAGGCGTATCATACGTGACACCAAATTGTGTAGTAATGCGCCGCTCTTCGAGTTTCTTAAAGTTGTGAACACGCGCTGAGGTCAGTTCCTGGTTTGAGATCACGATCTCCTCACCCTGAAGAGCTCTGATGCGAGTACTCTTGATGCCGATCTTCTCAACTGTCCCGCGATGTTCTCCCACCACAATGTGATCTCCCACCTTAAATGGTTTATCAAGATAAATTGCAAAGGAAGCAAACAAGTCCGCAAAGATTCCCTGAAGCGCAAACGCTATTGCAAGACCACCGATACCAAGACCCGCCATAAGACCAGTTACATTGACACCCAAATTGGAGAGCACCATAAGACCTGCAACAATCCAAAGTGCCGCTTTTATCAAACCGGACATGAAAGAGATAATGCCGTTATCCGGCTCCCCGTCTCCGTCAAGATCGGCAAACTTCTTTTCTATCACATAGTCAATCAATATCTGAAGAGCAATCACAGCCTGAAAGGCTACCCACGCTATGAGGATGCCGTTTAAGACAGTCGTGCCAATGTCTGTAAATGTAAGCGCCTGAGAAGCAAAAAAGAAGGCAATGAAGAGATAAAACCCTGGTTTCAGACTTTTTACGATACGGATCAGTGTGTCATCGATATCCGTTTCGGTCTTTTGTGCCAGCTTCGCAAGTTTTCGCAAGATCGTCCATTGTATTAGTTTGAATATGAACGCAAGAGCAATGAATAAAATGAGGGCAAGCAAGTACTCCCCTACCGTATTTCCGAAAAATACGATATCGAGATCATATCTCGATAAATAATCCTCTATTGGTGTAATGATATTTTCCATACAAAATACTATACCGCAATCTGTTTTTAACTCAACACGTGCGATGCGGAAATGATGTAGCGGTTACTTGACTTTTATAATACATATGCTATAATAAGACCAAGTGTTCTTCGTGGGCAAGTGTGAGCATGGTGCCAACGGATGATAGCCCGACCAGTTCGATTCTGGACTTGCCCCCAAATCCCGAGTGGACGTCTTTCTGAGACGTCCACTTCCTCTTTAAGCAAGTAAGGATATTTCAACGCTACCTCCTAACAATAAAACGAAAACAGGGCCAAAGGCCCTGCTTGTGTTCGCGAAAAGGAATGATCAGTGAAGGGGTGCTTCTTTTATCTCCGCCTGATCAGTATAGCCGCCACACTGCCGACATCCGTAGATCTCGACATACTCACCGGGAAGTGAAATCTGCTGTCCAAGCCGTTTTTCAAGCTCACGTATTTCGTTTTGCGAAAGTTCGAAATACGAATCGCAACTGGAACAGAACATGAAGGCCGCTCCGTCGCCGCGCTCAAAATTCGACTCGTGAATACGTGTTGCATCCACGACATGATTTTTCCCAGAAGCTCGCGGCTTCGTCTCACCTACGAGCGTTCCCTTATCCATACATGTCCTTTTGGTGATAAATGATCTTTTGACCGATTTCAGAGTTATTGATCTTTTTCACGATAGCATCGGCCGCTCTCCCTATTATGCCAAGATATTCTGATTCGTCAAGGTCTGGATCGAGATTATCATTTGGAAACTCAATCAAAATGTCCGCCTTAAAAGTGCCTTTTTCTCGAGTAGTCAGATCGATAGTGACTCGCTTCAATCCATCTTCCGTGGCCACTTCAACAAAACAGTCTACACCATGATAAGTGTCAAAACTGGTCCCAAGAGCGCTATAAAATTCCACATTATCAAAATCCGCAGGGTCTTCTAAACCAAGTTTATCGATAATCTCTATGCGGAGATCCCTGGCAAATGGTCTGTCCGGATTTTTTGGATCACTTATTTGCCTTTCTTTCGCATCGACAACAGAATCACGATAGGACATATATTCACCGTCAAATCCCTCCATGTTAACCAGACCTGCATTTTCTCGCTCTACCGTGTTACCGTGCCGAAGAACGTATCTTTCTTGATCTCTCATGAGTATCAGTGTATCACTATTTACGAATTTATAAATCGCTTCACTTTCCACCACGTACGCCATTCTCTAAGCTTCCCTGTTCCAAAATGTCCCCCTCTCTCCAGAGTGATACATTTCGATCTTGTTTTTGCGGCAAATTCAAGAATAGGCCCAGAAATAGTGATCTGGTCATTATCTGCATGAATGATGAGAATCTTTTCTCCCGGAATTTCCTCCATATGATTCCATGGATTATAAAATTCGCCGGTCTTTAACTTTTCCAGATTGCCTTCCGGTATTCGATATCCATTTCCAAAACCCTCTTTTGTGAAGCGTTTGAGTTGTTCAAATGGCTCATCAGGACTCTCTGCACTCCAATCGACCACAGGGGAAAATGCCACAACCCTTGAAACTCTTGGGTCTTTAGAGGCAAGAAGTCCCGCCGGTCCTCCAAAACTTGAGCAAATAATGATGACTTCTCTTTGTTTCAGGTGAAACAATTCCCCATCCCAGGCCGATCTCATACCGTGCGATAACTCATCCACAATATCAAGCACGTCTTGTTCAGGAGAAATATCAAGAAATAAACCGTCGCTTTCCCACGAACCGCGATATCGTGGGTGAATAACGTCAAAGCCACGTTTCATGAGAAACAGTACTGTACTTGCACCCGGCATTGATGGCATTCCGTCAAGCAAAATGACCAGTTTTCCATTGGGTTTTGGAGCTAATCCAACCTCCGCAACAATGTCTTGTTTGAATCGTGTACGAAGTAAATGCGTCATTCGGCCATTTTAGCATGAGCGATTGTTATTCATGAAACAACTGAATTGATAACTCTCGAAATACAATACAAAAAGCACAATTATCCCATCAAGGCAAACTAAGTATTCATAAAAAGTCCCTTAGTCTTTTCGGATATATTTATAGTTCCAACCAGCTTGAACTCTCACCTAGATCACAGCAAAGCCAGTGTTTTCCCTCGTATCGCTCTAATCTCCAATGCCAGTACCATTTGAAAAAAGTAGACTTTTGGCGTTTATCGTATAAATATCGCAAATGAGCAAAAGTCTCCGACTCAGTATTCCCGCACGAATGAGGTAATCCGTTACGGATGTACGAATCACGCGGAATAAGAAACATGTTGTATTGGCTTGAATAGTTGTCGCACGATCTTTTCTTTTGTTCTCTCTAACTAAAACAAAAGCTCCGCCTCATAGACGGAGATCGTGCAGAAAACCGCTGAGACGGAGTTATTTGTGCACGATCTTTTAGTTTTGTTTGTGAGGATATTATGGGGGATGAAAGAGAAGGTGTCAAACCCCGCATGGATAACTTTTCGATTTGGCTTAAAATAAAGCTTTAAAAAGCTTGGAGGTCTTTAGGATGGAAGTCCAAAAAAGTGCCAACCGGCACTTTTTTGTATTGCATCGGGGAGCCGAGAATCGAACTCGGGCCACACGGTCCCAAACCGCGTACACTACCACTATGCTACACCCCGTAAAAAGTCTGAAACGACTTTCACGCTACTGGAAGCTCATCTGACTTCGCTTGGACAGTTATAACACAAAACAAATAAATCTCAAAAGAAAGATGGGGACAATATCGCTTAAATAAAAGGTTTTTAAAAGACATTATAAAAATGTCCTTTATATTTACACGATGATATGTTCAACTGTCTCTACTCGCGCTTCCCGGTTTTTAAGATCAAGATATACGAGCAGAGCATCAACTTGCCACTCATACTCCCATTTCTCCTCCAACAAGTATGACTGGATTGCCCGTCGCATACGTCCCAGTTTTCTTTTATGGATGTTTTCTGCAGGATTCACCATTGGTGTTACACGTGAAATATTTTCACATGAAACAGCTTTTACCTCTATGAAATAGATCTTCTTCCCTTTCTTTGCAACGATATCGATCTCACCCCATTTCTTTAGATAATTACGAAAGAGTATCAAAAACCCCTGGTTTTGAAGAAATCTTGTGGCAATATCCTCTCCAAGAATACCGACACTGTTGTTTAAAGCTAGTTTTTTAGCCAAATAATGCGCAAATCCCTTCTAACAAAGTTATTTTAGCATATATTTCACGTGGAACATCATTTTGGGTTCTTTTTTTGTTTCACGTGAAACATACATTATGTTCTTGTCTCATATATACCCATATTTTAAGCGGTAGTACAGATATTAAGGTCATAAATTAAGTGTCCTTTATCCACGTATCCACGTTTTTATCCACAGTTATCCACTTTTTCTTTATTTTAAGGGTTTTTATTTTGCTCCAGAAGAAAATTATGTCTTATATGCCTCATTAGTGCATAAGATAGCTTTCCAGAACCTCACTTTATTCTTATACTCAGTACAGGCACACCAGTTGGAGATTGTCATGCGTAAATTGGCCTATACGCTGTTCATTGTGCTACTGCTGGCTCCTTTTGAGGCCGCATGTGGAGAAGAGGCGCAAACCCCTTCTGCCAACACAGTGGATCAGCCGGTGGTGTATCTTGAACGATTCTCTTCATCACGAATGTATCTTGCCGATCTGGAATTCGACAAAAGGCCCTGGGTTTTACGTTTTGCCGAAGACGTGAGAAAAAGCACTCGGTTCGAATTCACAACTCGCAATACAGAGCAAGAGATCGTCTTAAGTGACAACGGCATCAGGTACACAATACGATTTTAGCAACGCACGCATTGTGCCGCGCATATTTAGTCGCCCTTTTGGGCGGCTATTTGTTTGAGTTAATAAGAAAGTCGTAGTATAATCGCGTCACTTAACAAACCAGAAGCGGGTATAGTTTAGTGGTATGACGTATCCTTGCCAAGGATAAAACGGGAGTTCGATTCTCCCTACCCGCACAGCAGAAGAAAGGCTTGGATGTTTCCAGGCCTTTCTTCTGCTTGAGATAATAGCGGGAAATTGAAAAACGAAGCCGCTTACGGATGTGCACATTTCCTCATATCCCGAAAATAACATGATATTCTGAGCACATATGGAAGAACATAAGGTCAACATCTCTCAAAAGACATTTATATTCAGAAACGATGGAAGATTCCTTGCATTACGCAGAGTAGCGTCTATGATGTTTCGACCTCGGATGTGGGACCTTCCAGGCGGCATGTTTGAATACGGTGAAATCCCAAAAGATAGTGCGCGCAGAGAGATATCTGAAGAGACGAATTTGGTAGTTGGGGAACTCACACCCGTAACAATAGAGAGTGAGGTGCACAAAGGTGGGATATGTCTTGTCACTGTTGCCTATAGAACAGACGTACAGGGTGGGGAGTTGAAATTGAGTTCTGAACATGACGAGTATAAATGGGTTACTCCCGTGGAATTTCTTGCATTGGAGTCCTCTCCCAAATGGGAGCGGATCACGCAAGAGAATTTCACTTAAAAAATGAGACAAGAGAAAAGCCGTCCTCCAACGGCTTTTCGTAAAATTCGCTGAGAACGGCTTAGTTCAGTCGCGGCAGATCGAGCGTGCGACCAAGTTTCATTTCGTTGTAGTGCCGACGCAATGGACGAAGGAACCGCCACCATATCGAGATGGTCGCACAAATGCCGGAGAGCGCGATGAGCCAAATCATGAGAGCCATGAATGAAGCCATCAGATACCCCCTCTCGACAGTCCAGCACTCGCCAGCTTGAACGCAGAAATAGATGGCATAGAAACGATGAGTCATCCAGACAGCGGTGACTGTGAAGAGACATCCGGTAAGTGCCATCGTGGCAAATTCCCAGATCCTTTGCTTGTGCAAACGAACGGCGTAACCAGCTTCACGCAACCGCTTCGCGCAACGATTGTAACGAAAAGCGGCCAGGTAGTAGATAAGACCGATAGCGGCAAACATGCACGCCCCGAAGAAGGCAAAGGTAGCCACTATCGTGACGAGAATGCCCCAGCCTCCAAAAAGGTCTGCCGCAAGCTTGTACAAACCGCCTATAAAAATAAAGGCGAGAACGAAAAACAACACGTTTTTCTTGTTCATGAATACTCTCCCAAAGCTGAGTGTTTTGTTACCGACGTAACAGTAACATGAAATATTGACAAAGTCAATAATGTGTGACTTTGTAATTCTTTATGGAGCAGGCAGACAAAAAGTCTCGACAGAGGCCTTAGTGTTTTACAAAACAACACTCTGAAAACAGTATGCTTTCAGAGTGTTGTTCTGTGACTGTGCACCTGCCAGGACTCGAACCTGGAATGACGGTTCCGAAGACCGTAGTGATATCCATTTCACCACAGGTGCGACTTCAGTTTCTTACAATCGCAAGAGAATCGGAAAATAGGGAATACTCTTGTGATGTATATCCAATGTGTGATGTACATCATAGTACGTGTTAGGGGAAATGTAAATCGTAAACTATAATATGGGCATGTTTGGTATGCCTGAAAGAAAAAAATTTGCAATCCCCAAAGAAGTACTGGAAACAGCACAAACATTGAAGAAAAACGGATACGAATCATATCTTGTGGGTGGTTGTGTTCGTGACATGTTACGTGACAAAACACCAAAGGATTGGGACCTTACCACAAACGCGGTACCCGAGGAGATCGAGGGTCTTTTTGAGAATACCTACTATAACAATGATTTTGGTACCGTTGGTGTCGTACTCGAAGAACACGAAGGAAAACCAACTCACGTCGTAGAAGTAACCCCGTATCGTCTTGAGGCCGCCTATTCGGACTCAAGACGTCCCGACGAAGTGACATTCAGCAAACACATTGATGATGACCTGAAGAGACGCGATTTTACAATGAACGCGATCGCGCTTGACCCAAACACACAAGAGATCATTGATCACTTTGACGGCCAAGAAGACATCAAATCAAAGCGTATTAGAGCGGTGGGGAATCCACACGATCGTTTTAACGAAGATGCTCTTCGTATCTTACGTGCCATACGTCTCGGAGCAGAACTTGGTTTTATGATCGAGGGTGAAACCGCAAACGCCATTGCCGCAGAGGCAGAAAATCTTAAAAACATATCAAAGGAACGCATCCGTGATGAGTTTATACGTATCTTGATGTCGAAAAGGCCAATGGAAGCGCTCGCTCTTTCAGAAAAACTTGGGGTACTTGCCTATGTCCTGCCGGATTTGGAGCGTGGCATTGGAGTTGAGCAGAACCAAGCACATTCATACGATGTTT
This sequence comes from Minisyncoccota bacterium, assembly GCA_028280145.1. Lineage (GTDB taxonomy): Bacteria > Patescibacteriota > Minisyncoccia > Phycocordibacterales > JACZSL01 > JANQMM01. The sequence goes on from JANQMM010000018.1 coordinate 28,209, forward strand.
ACGAACACAATTTGCGCACATTACAGCATGCGGCTGACAAAAATTGGTCCCTTGAACTACGCTTGGCCTCACTACTCCACGACATTTCGAAACCCGAGACACGCAGATGGTCAGATCAGAAAAAGGACTACACATTTCATGGACATGAAGTGGTCGGAGCACGAGTTGCAAAAAACATTCTCGGAGATCTGAAGTTTCCAAAGAAGACAGTTGAAAAAGTGGTCAGTCTTGTACGTTGGCACATGTTTTTCTCAGACCCCGACCAGATCACACTCTCGGCAGTGCGGCGAATGATCCGAAATGTGGGAGGGGAAGAGAATATGTGGGACCTTATGGATCTTCGTGTGTGTGACAGGATCGGAACCGGCCGACCAAAGGAACAACCATTTCGATTGCGCAAATACAAATCAATGGTTGAGGAGGCCCTTCGAGACCCGACCAGCGTTGCCATGCTCAACATTTCAGGAGACAGACTTATGGAAATAACAAAAGAGTCACCCGGGCCGAAAATTGGATTCACACTCCATGCCCTCCTTGAGCAGGTGTTGGATGATCCGGAAAAGAACACAAG
>JANQMM010000021.1 GCA_028280145.1 Minisyncoccota bacterium
GGAAGAGGAAGGAAAACGACTTATCGGCCTCCCGCTTCACGAACTCCAAAAACTAGGAAAAGCGGGTAAAACAAGACAAGAAGATACGGAAGAAAAAGCGGTAAAAAAACTTCGAAAAAAATACCGTGTAAACTGATACGAAAAAGACCCCCTGCATCTTTGGGTGCATGTGGGGGTCCTCAAGCAAGTGCTGATTCTGTGCAGCGTCGACTCGTCAATTCTAAGAAGCTGACTTGGCCGCGTCTTGGCCCATGATACATGAGACTAGATCCTCCAGAAAATGTGGTTGATTCTCTTTCAGCGCACGCAAATGCCCATGGTGTGATTCTTGAAGTTTCAGCCTTCCAAAATCACGACCATCTTCCAGGACTACGTTTACTACTCCCTTGGCGACCAACATGGTCAAATTAGCCCAGAACAATCCCCTGATCGCCTCGTCAGTCGGAGCCAATTGGTCGGTGGGTATCGTTCCTTCAATACCGGAAAGGTACAGATGAACAACGTAGCCCCTTCCTTTTCCCTTGCGAACACCGACTTCCCGAAGCTCGGTGTCGAGGTCACTTTGATGTAGCCCCGTCTCTTCCCGACGCTCGCGATGAGCGCATTTTTTTGGGTCTTCACCCCTGTGAGCTTTCCCTCCGGGAAGTCGAAGTATGAACGAATCGCCGCGCTCTTCTACCGTGCAAAGAATGAGCGGTGGTCTTGAGCCGATAAGATTACCTACGATGATGAGTCGGCTGGAATCATACCCGCGGCGTTTCTTGTTAGGCATAATTTGAGCCGAACCGGTCATGACTAACACCTCCTTTAAATTTTCAGTCTAAGGTACTTTTTGAAAAAAACCGCCACTCAGGCGGAACCAGCACCAACTATTACACATTCATATACAAAGAGTCAAGCACCTCCCACATATCGGACACAAATAAACCGCGCGTTGGGCGCAGGTGGAGTTGACTGTGCCGCTTCGCGCGGTTCTTTTTAGTGGTTGAAAGGCAATATCTCGTTCCCTCGACTGTGATATATGTATCTTAGTTGGCACTAAATGTTTTGATGTTGCAATAATATATACGTATCGTCTTGGTTACCAGGTATCCCTTCCTGATAAAAAAATATTCTTTTACCGACAAGGTACATATCTCACTCGTATGTGGATGTCTGATATAAGTATACTGTCCTATAAAGAAAAGTAAAAGACAAAATAGTGCATACCTGTTGATAAGTGTCCTTTAAAAGGACATCAGATCTCGATCCCGACCGGACAATGATCGGAGCCATAAATATCGCTTAAAATAAAAGCTTTTTTGACTTTCGATGATAACTTGTTACTCACGAAAAAATAATCAATGCGCCAGCCAACATTTCGCGCACGTGCGTTTGCCCAGTGACTCCACCAGCTATAGTGCCCGTTTCCTTTCGTGAACATACGAAACGTATCCACAAATCCCGCTTTGATGTATGCCTCGATTCCTGCTCGTTCTTCTTTCGTGTACCCCTTGTTTCCTTCGTTTTGCTTCGGACGTGCGAGATCGTCTTCGGTGTGAGCAACGTTAAGGTCGCCACAGAAGATGACCGGCTTTTTCTTCTCAAGCTTCTTCATATAGGCGAGAAAAGCGGGGTCCCATTGTTTCTCCCGGAGAGGAATTCTACTTAGATCGTCCTTTGCATTCGGGGTATATACATTTGCCAGATAAAAATCACCGAAGTCGGCCACAATGACCCTTCCTTCACGATTTGGGTCACCATATCCGTCATCTTTGATCTTATACTTCTTCACAATCTCCGGTGGAAAGTCGAGCAGTATTGCTTTGGGCTTCATTTTCGTAAAAATTGCAGTCCCGCTATAGCCTTTTTTCTCGGCAGAATTCCAATATTCTTCATAATCGGGAAGATCTATCTCGGATTGATGCTCTTCTGCCTTCGTTTCCTGAAGACAAATGATATCCGGGCGATGTTTTTTTACAAAAGGTACGAAAAGCTCCTTTCTGTGCACCGCTCGTATGCCATTTACATTCCATGAGATCAATTTCATGGAGACCAGTATACCATTTTCTATTTTCTCCGTTTGTTGTGAAAGTCTTTATGTACCTTTTTCAAATGTGCATCAGTGACATGCGTGTATACCTGTGTCGTTCCAATATTCGCATGACCCAAAAGTGCTTGAACTGAGCGTATATCCGCCCCATTTTGAAGAAGATCTGTTGCAAAACTGTGACGAATAACGTGTGGTGTCACTTTCTTGGAGATACCTGCCTTGATCGCATAGTGTTTCACGAGTCGCTCTACTGAGCGGGGAGAGAGTCTTAAAGAGTCTTTATATTGTGTCCCGCGGCCAAATTGTACGAAAAGCGCTTCGTCCATATCGGTTCGCGCCTTGAGATATTCTTTGACACAGCGTTTTGCGACCTCAGAAAGAAACACGACACGCACTTTGTCACCCTTGCCACGAACCGACAGTTCGTCTTTAGAGAGGTCAATATCGGCGTTTAGAGCGCAGAGCTCGGAAACACGAAGACCGGTTGAGAAAAGAAGCTCAAGTATCGCTTTATCGCGAAGGCTTTTCACATCAGTGCCCTGAGGTGCTTCCATAAGCCGTACCAGATCGTCATGAGAAATGAGATCGAGTTCCCGATCGCCAACTTTTGCAAGCTCAATACGCTCGGGAGAAAGCGTTTCTATCTCCTGTCTGCGCAAATACTTCAAAAAAGCACGAAGAGCGATAAGGTAGTAGTTTTGCGTACGCTTTTTGAGGGTATCGTTTCTCCCGTCAGTACGTGTACCTGATTCCTGTCTGTTGAGCCAGAGGCGAAATTCCCGAATTTTCCTGTCTGTAATGTCTTTTGGCCTTTCAAGCTTCGTTTGAGCAAGAAACCGAGTGAGATAGCGGTCATAGTTTGCGATCGTATTCAAACTGCGTCCTTTTTCAATCTCCAAATATTCAAGAAAATCGCGTTTCAACTCTTCAAGATCCATGTGTATATTTTCCGACGTTTGTGCATTTTACGCAAGCAATATTGACTTTTAGAAAAAGATTTGCATAATAATGTCGAAATCACCAATTCATCTCAAGGAGAGATTCGTGACGCTCTTTAGACAAACCGCGTACCAAGCTTTACTCGTCCTCGGGCTCGCTGTCGCCTACAAAACGGCAACACTGTGGGGAGTGGACAAAATGCTCGTCATTTTGGTTATGATCTTCATGCAACTTCTCTCGGAGTTCTGGTTTCAATTGATCATGATCATGACACTGCGAAACGATATGAACTGGCGACGCGACGCGAAACGCATGGATGACTACTTCACTGCCTGTTTACACATCACCGCGACAGGCTTCGCGCTTGCGGCCGTAACGTTCCCGTTCATGGACGCCAATGTATGGTCGACCATGCTCGCAGTTGGTCTTGCGGTGGGAGGATTCGTTTTCATGGTGAAAAAACTGAACGAAGTACACCGGGAGAAACGACATCTTTACTGGAGGGTCTGGCCTGGGATTTCGGTCGCGGTCGCGACGATGCTGGAGCTAAGCGGTTCCGGGGCCTTCGCCGTTGCCACGATCGTCGTTTCAGTCATGGTGAGCTTGCAGATCGCCAGAACAATCGACGAAGAGATTGCCGAGACGCAGTGGGAAGGTATCTGACGATCACGGTTCGTCAAAACAGCCGGCATCCTGTAGGATTGCCGGCTGTTTTTCGTATAAAAACGAGAAAAAGTGCCTTTTTCAAGTAAAAACCCTTGTTTAAAGCCCCAAAATGTGGTGTAGGCCTTGCTTTTTTGACAAAGATGTGCTACTGTTGGGGGGTTATGCTTACAAAACGAAAGAAAATCAATGCGATCAAAGATGTGAAGCGTCATGAGACCGACACTGGTTCTCCGGAGGCACAGGTAGCGATTTTGTCTAAACAGATTGAAGAGCTAACGACACACCTCAAAAAAAACCATAAGGACAATCATTCAAGACGAGGACTCCTGCAAATGGTTGCAAACAGACGAAAGCATCTGAAATACCTTGAGAAAGAGAATAAGAGAAAGTATAACTCGCTTATAAAGACTCTTGGACTCAAAAAGTGACCAATTTTCTTATGACGAAGGGGATTAGAAAAATGGAAATGCCCTTGTGGTAAGCAAAAAATTCTCTTATCGCAAGAGAATTTTTTGCTACAAAGAAACTCTGCTTTTTTACAAGCACCACGCGCAACAAGCAGAGAATACTCTTATGATATAATTCGTTTTGGTGTAACCCACAACTGCAGGAACAGTATCTGGTTTATGCAGGGTCGAATTTTAATAATTCTGTAGCACACGTTTTTATACTATGGCAGTCATAAAACATAAAGATCAACGTGTCGGTATCTTTATCGACACACAAAACCTCTATCACAGTGCAAAAAACCTCTATAAAGCAAAGGTAAACTTCGGAAACGTTGTAAAAGACTCCCTTGCAGGACGCGTTCTGATCCGCTCTGTCGCCTACGTGATCACCACTGAAGCAGGAGATGAGACAAATTTCTTTGAAGCACTTGAAAAGCTTGGAATCGAGACGAAAACCAAGGATCTACAGGTGTTTTACGGAGGTGCAAAAAAAGCGGACTGGGATACCGGCATGGCAATTGATGCCATCAAGATGGCCTCAAAGCTTGATGCGATAATTCTTGCCACGGGCGACGGAGACTTTATCCCGCTTGTCGATTATTTGCGAAATGCATTTGGAGTACAGGTTGAAGTGGTCTCATTTGGTCGCTCAAGTTCAAGCAAACTTCGTGAATGTGTCGATGATTTCATCGATATGGACGAAGACCCGAAGCGATATCTTATCGGCTATAAGGGAGGAGGATATCGATATCTCCCTCGATTCAGCGGCACCGAAGAAAACAACAAGAAAGAGAGCGGACGAGGCAGAAAAGAGAAGAAAGAGAGGGGAGCCGAATAGGAATTCGAGTTTTCAATTGAAGAAATACCAAAAACACTCCGGATCGGGGTGTTTTTGGCATAAAGAGACCTTAAATATGTTCATGACTTGGCTTTCTGTATTGAATGAAGCCTCAGGTGTCAATCAGAATAATGAATGAATATTGTCTGATTGTGCACGGCCGGCATTGTACTGCCATATCGACGTTGTGCACAATTGCAAAGCATGAGGTATTTTTGTAGAGTAGGGAAAGTTATTCAATTAAAACGAGTGATTTTCGGATAGGTAGGTTTGAAGCCGTCGGTGCAACACAGTTTCAAGTCTAAAATTCGCAAATCACTCCTAAAAGCAGATGCAAAAGAAAACATATACCACCACGATCGGTGGTAAGGAACTTGTTGCTGAGTTCAGTGATCTCGTTGATCAGGCAAATGGTTCCGTTATTTTACGCCTCGGAAACACTGCAGTTCTTGCAACAGCGGTCATGGGTGAAAAAGAAAAAGAAGGAATGAATTATTTCCCACTGTCCGTTGAATTTGAAGAAAAATTCTACTCCGCTGGTGCAATTCTTGGAAGTCAATTCGTTCGACGTGAAGGCCGCCCTTCGGATGAGGCCGTTCTTTCGGCACGCGTTGTAGACAGAACTATCCGACCACTTTTTGAGCAACACATTCGCCGAGATATTCAGGTAGTGATCACGGTTCTCTCAATCGATGAATTTGATCCGGATATTCTGGCGATCAATGCCGCATCACTTGCTCTTGCCGTAAGCGATATCCCATGGAACGGGCCGGTAAGTGCCGTGCGTATTGGAAAACACCGGGGAAGTAACGAACTTGAGATTGATCCAAGCTATATGTATCGTGGCGACGGTAATTTCAGCTTTGACCTGATCGCCTGCGGAAAAAACGGTAACATCAATATGATCGAAGTCGGCGCAGAAGAGAAGTCAGAAGAACTTGTTGCAACCGCACTTAAGAAAGCATCTGAAGAAATTGAACAAATTCAAGCATTTCAAAATAAGATCGTTAAGGAAATAGGCAAAGAGAAAGTGGTGATTGAGGGAACAGAGTTATCAGATGAACAGAAAAAACTTTTTGCCGACAACATTGAAAACAAACTCGACAAAGCGGTGTTTTCGGGAGCAGGAAAAGCGGGAATCTACACACTCAAAAACGAATGGATGGAACTCTTTGCAGAAACCTTCGAAGACGGTAAAACGCAAGACGCGGATGATTATTACGAAGAGGCGGTAAACGATCTGCTTCACCGGGAAGCAATTGAAAATGACAGACGTGCTGACGGACGCGGTATGGATGACGTGCGTGAACTCTACGCGCAGGCAGGCGGTATTGCTCCAATGGTGCATGGTACAGGGGTCTTTTATCGAGGCGGCACACATATCCTCTCTGCGCTCACCCTTGGAGGCCCCGGAGATGCCCTTGCAATAAACAGTATTGAGGAGAAGAACGGAAAAAAACGATATATGCACCACTATAATTTCCCGCCATTTTCGGTCGGAGAAACAGGACGTGTTGGGGGATTCAACAGGCGAATGATCGGTCATGGTGCGCTAGCGGAAAAAGCACTGCTTCCGGTGATCCCAACTCAGGAAGAATTTCCGTACACCATTCGCATCGTTTCAGAATCAATGGCGTCAAATGGTTCGACTTCAATGGCAAGTGCGTGTGGTTCGACCATAGCGCTTATGGATGCAGGTGTGCCGATCAAGCGTCCGGTAGCAGGTATTGCATCGGGTCTTATGATGGAATCACCAGAGAAATATAAAGTACTAACCGACATACAAGGACCAGAAGACCACCACGGTGATATGGATTTCAAGGTAGCAGGAACACGAGAAGGGATCACGGCAATTCAAATGGATGTGAAGGTGGACGGCATTCCAATTCCAATCCTTGAAGAAGCGCTCGAAAAAGCAAAAAATGCACGATACCAGATCCTTGACGTTATTGAAGCGGAAATTCCAACGCCACGAGGACACATTTCGCCACATGCCCCGGAGATCGTCGCCACAAAGATAGATGAGGATCAGATCGGTACTGTTATCGGCCCGGGCGGGAAAATGATCAACAAGATCAAGGAAGATAGCGGTGTCGAAGAGATCACCATTGAGGATGACGGATCGGTCTTCATCACAGGACGAGACGGCACGGCCACAAAAGCAAAAGAGGTTATTGAAGCACTTACGAAAGTATATGAAAAAGGTGAACGATACCACGGAAAGATAACGCGCATCATGGATTTCGGTGTCTTTGTGGAGATCGGTCCGAATACTGAAGGGTTGGTACATATATCCGAGATCGCTCCATTCCGCATCAAAACCATAAATGGTATCTTTAAGGAAGGCGACACGGTACCAGTCATCATTAAGGAGATAGACGAAAAACAAAGAATCAATCTTTCCATCAAAGATTGTGATCCAAAATTTGCAGAAAAGATGGGTCTCAAACCGGAACACAACAATAAACACTAAGGGAACCGGCGCACATTTTCCATAAGATGTACCCCGCAAAACAGCGGGGTTCCAGACCATGCAAGAAGATAAGAATTTCTAACGGGATGGACGCACAAAAAAAAGAACAAGAACAAGACGCGCAGAAGCAGAACGCTCCTGAGGAAAATCACGAACTCGGCATTAAACGTGTGCGTACTTTTGCTGAGGACCTGGCGCTCGCAAAAGAAAAAGCCGGAGTGCAAGAACCTGAAAAACAAAAAAGGAAAGGTGGTTTTTTCGGTACAAGGCGAAAGAAGAAAGAAAAGATCGATCCAAAAAAAGATCTCTCAAAGACACAACCGGAAGTGGACAGATCATCTCTACCACGACCAAAAACAGAGCAGAGAGCAACACAACCGACTCGTGAGGAGATCGAGAAAGAACTTGCCCGAAGTGGCATTATTGAAGAGAAAATAGAGCAGAAAAAAGAGCCGGGGGAGGAAGTGGCAGTACCAACACTTCGTACATATAAATACGACACGGCAGAATCAATTGAAAAACAAGGGACTTCAAAGATCAGCATGCTTGCTGCTGAGCAAAAACGACGTGTAGAAAATAAGGACTTCTCACATACATTTACAGACAGGACAGAGAAAGCATCGTCGGGAAGAACTATTGGGCTTATGGGACTTAGTTTTGTGCTGATCGCATCAGGAATCGGCGGAGCTCTGTATTTCTACAATAAAAGCAAGGTCGACACCACGGAAGCCGTCCCTGTTTCAAAAAACATACTCTTTACAAATGACACGATAGAACGTGACGCAAGGGGTATATCAGGAAAGGACCTCGTCAACCTTGTGTTCGCAGCTGCTGATTCAATTTCCGCAAGAGCAGGTGATCTTACAGAGATCGAACTTAGAGATCGTACACTTTTGGGCGAAGCAAAGATCTCAAAGGACACTCTTTTTAAAAAACTGGAAGGAAGCGCGTCAAGTCGTCTTGTTCGTAGTTTCAGCGACAACTACGTTATAGGAGCACACAACGGGAGAGAGACGAGTGTTTTCTATCTCTTCAAGATTGAGGATTTTGATACGTCATTTGCAGGCATGCTTGAATGGGAGGAATGGATGCATCTTAATCTCTTTGGTTCGTTCGAGGCAGAGCCATTTGTTGATGAGTTCATCCGAAATAAAGATACACGAATTCAACGAGACAGATTTGGCAACACGAAGCTCATTTACGCATTTCCAAACAGTGAAACACTCATGATCACACAGAATGAAGAAGCATTTTTCGAGCTTTTTGAACGCCTTACTGTCTCCAATGCAACCAGAAATTAGAGCTGTTTTACTTATGGATGCGGCTTTGTTATGATAGACCCACTATGACACTAGACACTGAGAAGTTCAAAAAGGCGCTTGAGGCTGAAAAGGAAACACTTTTAAAAGAACTTGAAAGTATTGGGCGAAGAAACCCAAGTAATCCGGCAGACTGGGAAGCAACACAAGGAGATGCTCCAAGTGGGGGTTCGGATCGCAATGAAGGCGCAGATGGCATTGAGCAGTATGAGGAACACACTGCGATCTTAAAAGAACTTGAAACACGTTTTAACAACGTGAAGCGAGCGCTTTTGAAACTAGACGAGGGAGGGTTTGGTATTTGTGAAATAAGTGGCAAGGAGATTGAACTTGACCGACTTGAAGCAAATCCGGCCGCACGCACCTGTAAAGCTCACATGAATGAGGAGCTTCCGAGTGTGTAGTCCTGGTGAATTTTGCAAAAACACATAGTGCACAGATTGTCTCTCTTTCTGCACATCCGATAGAAGTTGAAGTGGACATCTCAAAGAAAACGCTTCATGCTTTTTCCATTGTTGGTCTTCCTGACAAAGCAGTTGAAGAATCACGCGATCGTATCTCTGCCGCTATTAAGAATTCAGGATTTACTTCTCCGAAAACCATAAATCAGAAGGTGGTGATCTCGCTTGCCCCAGCAAATGTGAAAAAAGAAGGATCGGTGCATGACTGCGCTATAGCACTTGCATACCTAAAAGCAAACGGTGATATATTTTTTGATGCGAAGGATAAATTATTTATTGGAGAGTTGTCTTTGAATGGAGAAGTACGCGCAGTACGCGGTGTTCTTTCTTTGACTGCCGCTGCAAGACAAGCCGGATTCAGCGAAATATACGTCCCTCGAAAGAATGTTAAAGAAGCTGCTCTCGTTCAAGGGATCGTTGTGTACGGTATTGGCACATTGCAAGAATTAATAGAACACATCAACACCAACAATAAAAAAGTAAAAACACTTTCACCCCAACCAAAAACAAAGATCCTTCCTGCAAACAATAACAAAACATCGTTTGATGATATTTGTGGGCAAGAATCAGCCAAGCGAGCGCTCCTGATAGCTGCAGCCGGTGCACACAACATCGCCCTTTTTGGTCTGCCCGGCACCGGCAAAACCATGTTAGCCCGTGCGTTTGCCGATATTCTTCCACCACTTGCACACAAACACATTCTTCAGACAACCGCCATTCATTCTATCGCCGGTACACTGAAACACGCTGTTGTGTGCATTCCTCCGTTTCGCTCCCCACACCACAGCGCTTCACACGTGGCGATCCTAGGGGGCGGCAGTTCTCCTAAACCGGGTGAAGTAACGCTCGCACATAACGGCGTGTTGTTTCTTGATGAATTCCCGGAGTTTGAGCGTCGCGTGATCGACGGATTACGAGTGCCTCTTGAAGATAAAGTGGTGCATATATCTCGAGCGCAAGGCAGAGCAACATTTCCGGCGCGCTTCATTCTAATTGCGGCATTGAATCCCTGTCCATGCGGCAATTATGGAAGTTCTAAGGATTGTGTGTGCACACCAATATCCAGACTCAATTATCAGAAAAAAATTTCAGGCCCTATTCTCGACCGCATTGACATGTGGGTTGAGGTATCAAATATAGACATTAACCTGCTTTCACAAAAACCCAAAAATAGAGGAGAAACTGCCAAGGCACGCAAAATGATATTGTTAGCGCGCGAGAAACAAAAAATTCGTTACCAAAATGAAAAACTAAACGGCACACTTTCGGCAACAGAACTACGAAGATCCATTGATCTTGGAAGAAAAGCTGACTCCGTACTCAAAGAAGCCGCCGTAAAACTCGACCTATCACCACGAGCGTATCATAAAGTAATAAAACTTGCCCGCACAGTTGCTGATCTTGAGTCTTCAAAGAGTATTACCGAAAGACACGTCCTTGAAGCGCTTCAATACCGACCAAAAAAGATGGAGTAAAAAAAATAAACGACCACCGGTCGTCTGTATTCATTATAATTTACCATTCAAAAACACTTCTATCTAAAATGGATTCTTTGCACCGCGAACCTCAAAGTGAACATGAGGGCCGGTCGATTTACCTGTTGAGCCAACATATCCTATTACTTGTCCTTTTTGTACGGATGCTCCCCGACCAACTATATTACCACTATTGTGTGCGTAGAGTGTCTGTGTACCATTTGGATGTTTGATGACAACATATTTTCCGTATCCGCCGTTCCAACCGGTGTTCTTGCTTATGATAACGGTTCCTGCGGCTGCAGCAACAATCGGTGTGCCGGCAGGTGCCGCAATATCAATTGCGTTATATCCATGAAGACCTTGTGAACGCTTTCCAGCAACCGGCCTCATATAATACCCGCT
>JANQMM010000050.1 GCA_028280145.1 Minisyncoccota bacterium
ACTCATCATTATTTTTGTAACCGTGCTCATCCTATATGTATTTGGTCTTGATTTCGAGATCGGAACTGGTTTTTCCGAGGAAAAACGAAAAGCGCGCGAGGCAACATACAAAATCACGAAAAAAGACCCGAAAAAAGGCCAAAAACGACTGGAATAACTGCTCTTGGAGAGATATTGACAAGTTGCTACTATGGAGGTGTATGAACGTATTCGCAATGTACGGGATCGCGGGTCTTGTTTCCGTCTCTCTTTTGTTCTTCGGCATGTATTCTGTAAGTGCCGTGGTCGGTACAGTGACGTACCAAAAAGGGGACACGCAAGCCGCTTCGGTTATCGTTACTCATGTACCGGAGCTTGAGGAAAAGACACAAGAAGTACTTATAGAAGAAGACGAGGATGTAAAAGAGGTACACGAAGACGATGAATCGGCCTCTGTAGCCTCAGGCGCTTCAACCGGATCATCCGCACCGACTCAAGAAGATGCACCGGAAGAAGTACAGAGTGATACGACAACATCACAAAGCGATGTCGTTGCAACACTTCAGGAACAAGTGAACACACTTCTTGACCAGGTTGCAGAAGCGTCAGGAGGAGAAACAAATTCTACTGAAGAGGCTTCAGGGTTCTTTGTGACGCCAACAGGGGTGAGGATCGATGCAAATGGGAATGTAGTAAATGATAGCGGGGAAGTGGTAGCAAGTACTGAGGAGACAGAGTCTTCAGAAGCACTATCGCCACTTCCATCAGGTTACTACAGACTTCCAACAGGTGTTGTGATCGGTCCCGGAGGGGTTGTGGTCAATGAGAACGATATTGTTCAGGCAACACAACAAGAGGAACAGTCCAACATCACCAGTCTCGATTATTTCATCACTCCTTCCGGAGAAAAGATAGACCGCTACGGAAATATCATTGAGGAATGATCCATGAAAAAGGGAAAAAGCACAGTTTTATCGGCAGTATTGAAGTTGGTCATTTCCGTTGCAATTTCGGGTCTTGGTCTTTATATATCTTTGTTGTGGTTACTTCGGGATATGTTCAAAGATCCACAGCTCTCTTTTTTGTATGAAAGTAATGTAAAGAGCATCTTTTTTGACCTCATCATTCCACTTGTCCTTCTTGGTCTCTCGTATGCCGCGACAAGGGATAGTTTTTTGGAGTTTGTATATACCTTACGCAAAAAGAGATCTGTGGCACAATAAATAGGTATATGGATGATGAGCCGTTCGTAAAAAAAGGATTTGATTGGAAAAAACAACTCACGACCGTGACACCTTTTTCGAAGTACTTAGCGCTTGCGCTTTTTGTTGCGTTGCCGTTCATCGGATTCTTTTTGGGTGTGAAGTATGAGAGCGTACGCGTCATGATCTATGACCCGATTATCGTTGAACGGGTGTTTGAGAAAGAAGTCGTTGTAGAGAAGGGGAGCACCACAACCCCGGAAGTGAAGATCATTATATTTTCGGGCACTGTACGGGAGGGAGGGCAGACGTCCTGTTTTGTTGACGGCGTATGTTCGACAATGGTAAGTGAATATGAAGTGATTTGGGCGGCAGGTGATGATCCTGAGCCTGTGGTGGGTATGAATGATGCGGTTCGCGTTGGTGATCGTGTCGAAGTGTTCGGGCAGGTCATCGGAGAGAATTTGGTAACGCTCTATGGAAATGAGAATTATTACCTGAAGAAAGCGAAAAGCAATTTATCTATTGAGCCTGATCAGGGACTGGAAAAGATAGAACGGGGTCAGCTGATGGTATACACAAACGATATGCCCGCTTGCGCTGAGGAACCGGAGAATGTGAAATGTTTTGAAGAGATTATTGCTTTTACGAACAATGCTTGGGAGTATCGAAATTCAGCAGGTGTATATGATGAGGGTATGTTATCTGAAGAAAGTGTGAGCGAGCTTGTGGTCTCTGTATCCGAGACAGACCTCGTTGCCTTAGACGCCAATGATACATGCTCCGGGCCGGAGGGGAGCTTCAGCATTCTTACATTTTATACTGAGTTGGGAGTAATTGATGTAGACGAATGTCAAATATCAGAAAGCAACAGCCCGTTATTTCGCCATGTAGTTTCGGATGTCCTCGAACAAGTATTTAGTGAGGTTCAAAATTAACTTGCTCTGAGATAGACGTAGACGTCTTCAAGGGCTCTTACGGCATCGCCGGCGGCGATGTTGTTTTGATGATACAGTCCGGTTGTGCAATCGCCCGCAGCCCAGATGCCTTCAAGGGAGGTTCTTTGGTTTAGAGGATTCACTACTATGTGTTTTGTTCCATCAAGCTCAACCAGATCGGCAAGCATGCCAGTATTCGGCACAAGGCCGATCTCCACAAAGATGCCGGTGACAGGAAGTGTTTCTTCAGGCTCGCTTGTCTTATCACCCGACTGATCGCCATCTTTCTTTTTATATTTCAATCCGGTGACCATCTTGTCACCAACAACTCCGGTCACTTCTACTCCCTGAAGCGTTTTCATGTTTGGATGTGCGGTGACCTTTTCAACAGTGATCGGATCAGCACGAAACTGATCCGCATAATCGAGAAGCACTACACTCTTTGTGTATTCAAGTAGTTGCGCCGCAGTCTCAAAACCGGCATTTCCGCCTCCGACCACAGCAACGTCTTGGCCGGAAAATACCGGTCCGTCACAAGTCGCACAATAGGTAAGACCTTTTTGATCAAATTCTTCCGCTCCCGGTACATTTAGCTTACGTCGCACTGCACCTGCTGTCCAAATGAGCGTTTTGGTCTCGTATGTATCCCCGTTTTCAAGCGTTACCGTAAAGTGTTCACCGGCTTTCTCAATTTTTGTTGCAGTAAGACCTTCCTTTATCTCAACTACGTCATCTGCGTAGGCCTTGAGGTGTGCCTCAAGCTCTTCTGCAAGCTTAGCACCGGGGATTTCAATGGTCCCTATCCAGTTTTGCACTCCGGGAGAAACGACAGATTGGCCGCCCCATTCTTTTGTCACAAAAAGCGTCTTCAATTTTTTTCGTGCCGCGTAGACACCTGCCGCGACACCTGCAGGACCGCCGCCAATTATTGCTGTATCAAATACCATATTCCCTCGGAATTTAGTGTTAAGTATGTAAAAAATTGTAACACATCTGTATACAAAAAAATGCATCGGTGTTGATTGAAGAAGATATAGTGAGAGGTGGTATAGTTGGCATATGAACGAGTATCATGGGGTGAAAGCTATAGTATTTGTTAATGACAAAATGGTGATGCTCTTGCGCGATAATATACCGACAATTACGTATCCCAACATGTGGGATCTTCCCGGTGGTGGTGTCGAAGGCGACGAGTCACCTTTTGAAGCCCTTATGCGAGAGGTGCGGGAAGAGTGTAATTTGGAAATCAATGAGTCACATATACTCTGGCAAAAAGAATATCAATCAATCATGAAGCCAGAGAAAAAGTCTATGTTCTATGTGCTTACTATTTCTCCGGAAGAGTTTGAGACTGCGGAGCTAGGCGACGAGGGCCAAGAAATGAGGTTGATGACTCCGCGTGAGTATCTCGAGAAGGAAAATGGAATAGATTTTATAAAAGATCGTATCCGGGATTATATAGAGAGCACAAAAGCCGACTGAGTCGGCTTTTGTAAGGAGTCGTCGTATTATTTAAGCTTGCTCCTTCGGAGAAACGCAGGGACTGCTCCCCAGTCGTCATCGTCATCATCGATGTCTTTTGCCGCCTTTGGCTCATCTTTTTTTGGCTCTGCTTTAGGCGCCGATTCAAACTTCTTTTCCTCTTCCTTCTTTTTTGCGCCACCGGTGATGGTGTTGTAGATTTTGCCCTGACTTTTTGTTTCCTCTTTCTTCTCTTCGGCTTTTTCGTCTTTACCCATGGTAAAGAGAGATGATCCTTTCGTTGCGCCGCCGTTTGGAAAACCGGTTGCGATAACCGTTACCTTGACCTCGTTCTTCTTGAGACGATCGTCTTTTACCGTACCAAAGATGACTTTTGCATTAGGGTCAATTGCTTCCGTTACCACACGAGCTGCTTCCTGAACTTCAAGCATACCGAGATCGTCTCCGCCGGAGACAGAGAATAGTACGCCCTTCGCTCCGTTTACAGAAAGCTCAAGAAGTGGGGAATTGATAGCTGCTTTTGCTGCTTCTTCCGCACGCTTTTCTCCTGAGGCGAGTCCTACGCCCATAAGTGCCGAACCTGCATTTTCCATGACGCTTCGGATGTCCGCAAAGTCCACGTTTATGATACCCGGGACAGTAATAAGGTCTGAAATTCCTTCAACTGCCTGGCGAAGAATGTCGTCGCAGATGGCAAATGCGTTTTTGACAGTTGTTTCTTTATCGACAACTGCAAGCAATCGGTCATTTGGAATAACGATCATTGCATCCACTTCCTTTTTCAGGTCTTCAAGACCCTGTTCTGCAAGCTTCATTCGCTGTTGGCCCTCGAAAGAGAATGGTTTTGTGACAACGCCAACAGTGAGCGCTCCAAGTTCCTTTGCAGTTCGCGCAATGACTGGAGACGCACCTGTTCCGGTTCCACCACCTTCACCGCATGCGATGAACACCATGTCAGACCCTTTAAGCGCTTCTTGGATCTCCTCCTTTGTTTCTTCTGCCGCGCGCTTTCCAAGCTCCGGGTTCATTCCGGTACCAAGTCCTCGCGTTAGATTTTTCCCTATGTGAATTTTCTTCTTTGCTCCCGAGTGATGAAGGTCTTGAGCATCGGTGTTGATCGCAACGAACTCAACTCCTTTCACTTTGGAGTCGATCATGTGATTGACTGCATTTTTCCCTGAACCGCCAACACCGACTACGCGAATGCGGGCGAATGCTTCAATTTCTGGTTGTACTTGCTTCATGTAATAATATGGCCTTTAGATAAGCCGTTTTAGCTTTACAATACGACGTTTGTGTAGGGGTAGGATACCACGAAAAAAACGGCTTAACAACAGGCTCAAATTTGACTTTTTACTATTTTGTATCAAAATTTTTTGATGCGATATTATACAAAAAGCACCCGGCGCATGTGCACCGGGCTACCTTTCAGACTCAATTGCAAGTGAGGAATGCCAGCCGGTATTCTCTGTTGCATGCTTCTCTGCTGTCGGAGGCATCGACCATATTACGCAATGTGTCGGATGTCTCATCCCGCAGATCACCACGGATGGTTTCAGGCTCGGCTTTTGCGGGATCAGGTGCGCCGATGAGTTTCTGTACTTCTGATCTCACGTTTTCTCCTGCAAGATGCAGGAACACGGACGTTCCGCTAGTCATGTGTGCAATGAGTTCTTCGAACCACGATTCTCCTTCGTGCTTACGGTAGAAGTCCCGGGCTTGGCGGTCGCTCATGCAATAACGTGCAGTTTGGATCTCCGTGAATCCTGCTCCACGTAGTCGAGCTCGAATCTTGCCCTCAAGCTCTCTTCGTATTGCATCCGGTTTGATAATGAGCATTGTGCCTTGAATGGCCACTTCAATACCTCCTGTTCATGCGCTGACATGGATGCCTTTGATGAAGCCTATTTCCTCACCGCGGGGAACAAATTCTTTCGCAAAGCTGTGTTTTTCATCTGCGTGGGCGACGATTCTTACGGCGGTGCGATCAAGACCATGAGATTTCCATAGTGTGAGAATGGTGGCCGCAGAGATCGGCATGTCCGGGGCAAGGAAGATCAGATCATAACCTATATATGCGGTTGCGATCTCTATCGGCTTGCCGGGCTTATTGCCCTCCATCTCGAAGTACCCTTTGTCTGTGACCAGAATGGCCATTACTTTATTTTGCGAATGGAATATGTTTCTCATGTGCCGTGGAACGAGAATCAGGGGACTTTCGCAGTGATGCACGAATAACGTGTTCATCAATCTCTCCAATCCAAAAAAGGTTGTAAATCTATCGGCATCTTAAATCAGATGTCGGATTAGTCAAGTAGCGTATAATGACCTTATGCATTATTGGTTGATGAAATCAGAACCAGATGAATATTCAATTGATGACCTGGAACGTGACGGCGTTGAGATGTGGGACGGGGTACGTAATTATCAGGCGCGCAATTTCATGCGTGATGAGATGAAAGTAGGCGACACAGTGTTCTTTTATCACTCGAATACAAAACGTGTTGGCATCTACGGGCTTGCTGAAGTAGCAAGCAGACCCTATCCGGATCCGACCGCATTCGATAAAAATGACAAACACTTTGATCCAAGATCAAAGAGAGAGGATCCGACCTGGTATCTTGTGGATGTGAGATTCAAGCAAAAATTCGAGCACCCCATAACGCTTGAACAGATGAAGCAGGACAAGAAGTTGGAGGGTTTTCGTTTGCTAGCAAAAGGGAACAGGCTGTCAGTGTTTCCGACAGAAGAGCGGTACGCAAAACACATACTCTCTCTTGTATAAGAAAACGCCGCTTTTGCGGCGCTCCCTATTGTAAGGGGGGCGGTTTGCAACAGGCGTTTCAAAATAGCCTGCCACAAACCACTCTGCGAACCTCACCTTCTCTTCTTTTTCTTTCCGATTCTTCTGCGGACGGCATTTAGCACAAAGTACATAAGGCCGATGATGATGATGTATGAGAACACCACTTCCAGAAACCCGGGGTTTTTGGAGAGGTATACAAGGAACAGACCTCCGATTACGTACGGCGCCCACCTTGCTCTCCTGCGCCAGACGAATCTCCAGCTTTGACGCGACAAGTCCCGTAGCAGTCCGCCAAGAAAGCGCAGGCACGCGAGAAAGAATTGTCCCAAAGCCCTAAAGAACGGCTTCATGTTGAACTCCCTCAGTCCAGTGAACGTCTGTTGATTATATCATTATTATAAGAATAAGTCAAGCTATGGCAAGAATTGCTTGACCCAATTGGAGATGGAACCACCAGTCTTACGCGCGATCTTGATTCCAAGACTTTCTTCTTCCTGAGTGAGCCCCCAGATACAAAGCCCATAAGAGACAGCCCACGAAGAATCTTTAATGACACTTTTGCTTTGTTCACTTGCACGCACACTACCGAGTGTTGATGGGAGTTTGAGGGACGCTTTTGCCAGGTCTTCTATGGTTGCTACTCCCGAGCCGCCGCCGGTAATGATAATGCCGGCCGGCAAAATACCGTTCTTTCCGATCTTTTTGAGGTGTGACTCGATGAGGTCGAACATGTCTCTAAGACGCGCAAGCACAATGTCATCAAGTTGTTTTTTTGAATACGAAGCCTCTGTAATAGCACCCAGCTTGATCTGTTCCGCTTCTTCAAGGGAGATTTTGAGTCCAAGTGCAATATCATTGGTGATGTCTGTTGAGCCCATCGGGAACACTTTAAGTGAAAGCGGCATGTTGTCTTCAAAAATAACTATGGAAATGGTTTCGGCTCCGATGTTTGCAAGAACACACCCTGCGATCTTTTGCGCTTTTGAAAGTGTAACGAGACTTGCTGCAAGTGGAGAGGCCATGACATCTTCCACCTCAACACCGACAGACTCAACAGCCTGGATCATGTCGTTTAGGTGTTGCTCAAAGGAAGTAATGAAAAGAGATTGCACTTCGAGCTTGCTTCCTTTAAGGCCGATCGGCTGTTGCGAGAGTACTCTTTGCCCGTCCACCTTGAATCGAAGCGGGATGGCATGAATGATCTTCTTATTAATGGTCTTACTTGAGACAAACTCCTCGCTTTTTCGAAGTACATTCTGTACATCAAGATCGGTGATCTCCGAATCGGCCCGGGGAATAACAAGCTCGCCTTTCGAGTGCATCTCATCCAGCCCGATACCGCCGACCGAGATGAACGCTTTACGTATCTTGGTGCCTGATGTTTTTTCCGCTTGGTGCAGTGCTACACGGATACTTCGTTGAATATCAAGACTGTTTATGATGTAGCCGTGTCGCAATCCTTTTGACTCGGTAAAGCCGTACCCGATGATCTTCGGGAAATACTTATCCCTACCTCGAACATGCTCACATACGACAACACGTACCTGATACGTCCCTATATCAATTGCTGTGACAATGCGGCGTCCCATGATTTAGTTGCTAGCACTTAGTCCCCAGGGTACAGCGTCTTGCCGTAGGCAAAACAGTACTAAGCACTAAGTGCCAACAACTAAAGGCAAAAACGTCTACTTAGCGCTTTCTCCTTATTTTCCATTCTACTACCATGGTGATAGCCTTTCAAATGAAGTAATCCGTGGATAAACAGAAATCCGATGTGTTTTTGGGGTGTTTTGCCAAACAAAGCGGCCTCACGCCTTGCAACCTCAGGCGTAATGAATATTTCACCGGTTTGTGCATCAATGGGAAATGAAAGCACGTTAGATACTTTGTCTTTCTTGCGGTACTGCGTGGTAAGTGTGCGCGAGCGTGTCTCTCCGATAAAGACCAGACTCAAGTCATATTTCTTACCCAAGACTGTCTCTTTCATCTCAAGAAAGGGCAATCTCCGTACCAAACGCCTGTTCCTCTCTCGTACCAGATATGTGACCTTGAAGCTATTATTCACTGTTCCATTGTAACCAAAAAAGCTCTGAAAGAGAGCTTTGAGTGTCTGATAAGTGTTTTTACGCTAACTAGCGTCGTCGTCGGCCGCCCCGGTGGTTTTCGCTGATCTTGCCGAGCTTTAAGAGTTCTTGATATTTCTCACGTTTTGCGATGCGATTGAGTGCCTGGCTTTTCTTTACGAACTGAGATTGATTCCTGGTGAAATAGCGTATCTTTCGTGCGCGGCGAAGGACCCCTGAGCCTTGTACGCGCTTGGTAAAACGACGAATGGTTCCCATCGGGTTCTCTGTTCCTTGCTTTGTTACTTCAACATTTATCATATGTGCAGGATAGAGTACCACATAGGACATCATCCATCAAGCTGTTATTGTGTGATAAAATAGCGGGGTGATGAAGAACTTAGCATTTATAGATGGTCAAAATCTTCATTTCGGCACAAATGTACAGAAGGGGTGGAGTGTTGATCACTGGAAATTTCGTGCTTATCTTCGCGATAAGTATAATGTCAGTGAGGCATATTACTTCCTAGGTTTTGTTTCCGATGAAGAGCAAGTATTGTACAACAATCTCCAAAAAGCGGGATTTATTCTCTCATTTAGAGAACACTCCGCGGCACTAAAGGGTAAAAAGAAAGGTAATGTTGACTCGGATATTATATACGAAGTAATGAAAAGGTTTCTTGATTTGGTAGAGGGCAAACAAGATAAAGAGTTCGACAAGGTGGTGTTAGTTTCAGGGGATGGTGATTTTAAAAGGCTGGTTGATTTTCTTGTAAAACGCGACAGATTGGAGAAAATCTTGTTTCCAAACAAAGAATTTGCATCATCTTTGTATAAAAGACTTGGTGGCGAGTATTTTGACAATCTTGATAATTCGGATATCAAAAAGAAAATCATTTTCACTCCAAAATAAAAAAGCCCCTTAGGCACTAGCACCGTTCGGGTCTTTTTCGTATTGATACACTCCAAGTATATATCTACACACTCATACTTGTCAAGAGCAGTGCGGGTATTTATATGGCTTAACAGAGCCATTTTTTTGGTAATTGTGGGGGAAAGTGGGAAATTTACAGTCTCCGAAGCGGTAAGGCAAAGCGAACTTTATTTGATCGATTTGAGATAAGCGGGGAGTTCTTCGATACGGACAATTTCCTGGCTTCGAGAGTCCATGTTCCGAATAATG
>JANQMM010000052.1 GCA_028280145.1 Minisyncoccota bacterium
GGTATCAATGTAGTATCAATTAAGGATAAAACGCCAATGCCTCACAACGGGCCGCGGCCGCGTAAACCGCGACGAGTATAAAAACAATATGAAGGTAGGACCACGATACAAAGTATGTAAACGATTGGGAAATGGAGTGTATGAGAAATGTCAGACACAGAAATTTACCCTCTCCGAGCAAAGAAAGCGTGGAGGCATGATGGGAAAACGGCCACGCCAACTTTCGGATTTTGGCAAACAAATGCTTGAAAAACAACGTGTTCGCTTTACATACGGCATTACTGAAAAGCAATTCCAACGATACGTGAAAGAGGCCACCGCAAAGACTGGTGAATCAACCGCAACACTTCTCTCTACACTTGAGCGACGACTCGATAATATTGTGTACCGTCTTGGGCTTGCGCCAACCAGACGAGCGGCACGACAGATGGTGGTGCACGGTCACATCCTGGTTGACGGCAAGAAAGCCGCAATACCTTCACACATTCTTACGATTGGACAAACAGTATCAGTTAGAGAAAAGAGTAAAGGCACTGCGCTATTTGATGCGTTTAGGGAACGTGTAGGAGAGGGAGGAGTGCCAACTTGGATTACCTTTAATAGTAAAAAAATGGAGGCTACCATTAAAAGCGAGCCTTCGAAAGACAATACGGAGGTTCTATTTGATCTCGGGGTTGTTATGGAATTTTACAGTCGATAATTTTTATTATATTTAACTATTCGCTATGCCAGATCACAATATTACATTGCCATCAAAACCACGCGTAGTTTCAGAGAAGGATCTCAGTGGTGTATACGAAATTGACGGCCTTTATCCTGGTTATGGACACACGCTCGGCAACTCGCTTCGCCGAATTATTTTATCGTCGCTACCCGGCGCTGCGATCACTTCAATCAAGATCGACGGAGTGGAACACGAGTTCTCCACCTTGGAAGGAGTTAAAGAAGACGTCATTACCATACTGTTGAACCTTAAAAAGGTGCGCTTGAAGATGGTCACTGACGAACCGCAAGAACTTACACTAAAAGCAAAAGGGGCAAAGAACGTAACAGCAGAAGACATCTCTGTATCCGGACAAGTTGAGGTTCTAAACCCGGATCAGCATATTGTTGAGATCACCGACAAGAACACATCGCTTGATATCTCTCTTAGTGTTGAACGCGGACTCGGATATGTTTCAAAGGACGTATTACAAAAAGACAAAGTAGACATTGGCACGATCGCGCTTGATGCAATTTTCACGCCCATACGACGAGTTAATTATGAAGTCGAGAACATGCGTGTAGGGGATCGAACTGACTTCAATCGACTCCGTATATTTGTTGAGACAGACGGAACGCTTACACCGCGAGAGGCTTTTGAAAAATCAATCGAGATCATGATCAACCAACTCAAAGCCATTATCGGCTTCAAGGAAGAAGAGATCGCGATTCCTGAAGTCGAAGAGGAAGTAGCAGAAGAAAAAGCGGAAGAAAAGAAAGAAATTGACACGGAATTCCTTAAGACGCGAATAGACTCACTTGATCTTTCGCCACGAACGATCAACGCGCTTTCAAATGCAAATATCCGCACTGTTGGTGGTCTGGCACGAAAGAAGGAAGAGGACGTACTCGGCATTGAAGGGCTCGGCACAAAAGGTCTTCAGGAGATCAAACGAGCACTTAGCAACTTTGGCATTATCCTAAAATAAACACGTAAGCATCGAGTAAGAACAATATCATGCGGCACCACAATGTGATCAAAAAATTTGGACGAGTGCGAAACAGGCGATTGGCGCTTATGCGTTCTTTGGCGCGTGCATTGATCATTCATGGACAAATCGAGACAACAGAAGCAAAGGCGAAAGCTCTACGGCCGTTTATTGAAAAACTGATCACAAAAGCTAAGAATGACTCGCTTGCAACGACACGTCTTATTATTTCACGGCTTGATGGTGAGCGTGAAGCAATGAAGCTTATAAAAGAGATCGCTCCTCGTTATAAGGACAGGAATGGCGGATACACGCGCATCACAAAGATCTCAAGCACACGAGACGATGCGGCTAGAATGGCAGTCATTGCATTTGTATAGAAGGATCATGGAAAAATACACGATTGACGCAAAAGGAAAAAAATTAGGGCGAGTGGCGACTGATGCCGCGCATCATTTGATGGGCAAGCACCAGACGTCTTTCGCACGAAATGCGGTTGCCGATGTAGAGGTTGAGATCATCAACGCAGGCGAACTTAGTATTTCACCAAAAAAACTTGAGCAGAACAAATATATCCGCTATTCAGGGTATCCCGGTGGGCAAAAGGAAAGGACTTTGCAAGAAGTTATTGATAAAAAGGGACACGACGAAGTGGTACGAAAAGCTGTCTACGGCATGCTTCCCGGAAACCGTCTTCGACCGCTTCTTATGAAGCGATTAACCATTACTACATGATCATGGCTGACGAAACAAAAACAACAGAATCCACAGAAGAAAAGGACGTAGCTACAACTGACACAGTAGCCGTGGCTGATACTCCTAAGTCGGAGGACGGCCCCCGTGTCTCAACCAGCTCACTACCAAAAGGCCGGTACATCGAGACAGTCGGTCGTCGTAAGACCGCGATTGCACGTGTTCGTATCTCTGAGAGTGGGCGAAGCGCCATCTCTATAAACGGTTCATCACTTAATGACTATTTCCCGATCGAATCACTTCAAAAAACTATCCACGACACATTGCGGGTTGCAAATATTACCCAAAAATTCTCAATTTCTGCAAAAGTTTCAGGTGGCGGCATCACTTCACAGGCAGAAGCAGTACGCCTTGGTATCGCAAGAGCGCTTATTGAATATGACCTTGAACTTAGAGACGATCTGAAGAAAGCCGGCTTCTTGAAGCGGGATTCACGCATTAAGGAGAGGAAAAAGCCCGGACTTAAAAAAGCTCGAAAACGACCTCAGTGGTCTAAACGATAATGACGAAAAGCCCTCCACGTAGAGGGTTTTTTGTCACAGGTTCACATTTTCTCCACTTATATTGAAACCACACTACAACGTGTTATAATGTCATTTCAAAATACGAATATGACTCAAAAAAAGGACAAAAAAGATGTTGACAAAGACTATATTAATGAGCATAATGATGACACCGATGTCGTTTTTGACGACATAGACGAGGAAGGCAAGAGTCTTGCATCTATCAAGAAAATCCGCGACAAACTTCGCCTGTGCGAACAGGAAAAGAAAGAGTTGTTGGACGGGTGGCAACGCTGTAAAGCAGATGCGGTCAACAACAAGAAGCGAGACGAAGAGTATCGTCTCGCCGCCATTCAAGCGGCAAAAGAGGATACGCTTCTTGCGATGCTTCCGGTCATTGATAGCTTTGAGATGGCATTCTCGCACGAGGAAGCCCTCAAGAACATTGATCCAAACTGGGTTGCAGGAATGCAGAATATTCAAAATCAGTTGATCAGTATTTTTTCTGATTACGGTATCACACAAATTGCGCCTCTTGACGAACGCTTTGATCCGCAAAAACATGAATCGGTTGAGGTGCGGGAAGTCGAAGATGAACAGAATGACGACAAAATATTGAAAGTCGTCCAAAAAGGATACGTTATTAATGATAAAGTGCTTCGAGCAGCAAAGGTTGTCGTCGGCACATATAAAAAAA
>JANQMM010000008.1 GCA_028280145.1 Minisyncoccota bacterium
AGACAACGCTTACAATTCGTTGCGTTTTTGTCTTTCCGTCGTAGCGTGTTTTTCGCTTTGTTCCAAATTCTATTTTTCCGCTCTTTAGGGCAAAGAGTGTGTGATCCTTTCCAACACCAACATTCTTTCCGGCAGCTTTCTTGGTTCCGCGTTGACGCACGATAATAGCACCTTCTTTTGCGGCTTGTCCGTCATAGAGCTTCACCCCCAAAAATTGCGGGTTTGAGTCTCGTAGATTTTTTGCTGATCCACCAGCTTTCCTATGTGCCATAACTTGCTATACTAGTCGGTATATTTTGATATGCACTGGAGTATACAAGAAAGGCATATCAAAATCAAGCTAGAGGGGGAGCATACAGACTCATGAAAAAGGCGTATTATCGTCTTCTAAACACGCTGGAGATAGACCGTTACAAAGAGGCTTATATCACCATTTTTCTTCTGATTTTCGTAGGAGTTGGTGGTTTCTTTCTTGGGAGGATGTCAGTTGATAGTGGTCACCTGTCTCATGTGCAGATACATGTGGAGGAAAGTGCAGGTGAAGTTGTCGCTTCGCAAAACGGTACAAAATACCATTATCCGTGGTGTGCGGGTGCACGACGCATAGCTTCGAAGAATCTCATCACATTTGCCTCAATAGAAGAAGCAAGGGTTGCCGGCTTTCTTCCCGCTACAAATTGTAAGGGGCTCCAGTAATTTCCAAATTTAGTACTGAAGCCCAAAATCAAGTATAATGTGTTGGTGTTGAGACGTGTTGTACGTCTATTTTGTAAAGGACAGCTTTTAAAAGACTTTATTATAAAGGACAAATAAGTAAAAGACATTATGATCGTAGTCGATGGAGAGTTTTCCGGTCTTGTACCGCACACCTGCTCAATCCTTAGTTTAGCGGCACTCGAGTTTGAAAATCCGAATAACAGGTTTGAGATGGAGTGTCGTGCGTTTGACGGCGCTCATTTGAACGAAGAATCTCTGACATATGCCGGGTTTAGTAAAGAAGAGGCGCTTGACCCACAAAAGCCAACTGAGGCCGAGCTTATACGTAATTTTCTAGCATGGGCTGAAGGTATCAACGAAAGGACTCTTTTGGGACAAAACGTATCATTTGATCGCATGTTTTTGTTGAATGCGGCAAACCGGGCTCATCTTCCGTTTGATGTTGCGTATAAAGTTGTTGATACGCACACACTTGGATATATGCACATGGTGAAAAATGGCAAAAATCCACCAACCAAAAATAACCGCTCAGCACTTGACCTTGATGCTTTGCTTAATTATGTGGGTATTCCGGAAGAGCCGATGCCGCATATTGCCATAAATGGTTGCATTTCTCACGCGGAAGTGGCTTCACGTTTGCTTCATGATAAAAAACTACTTCCGGAATTTGAAGATTTTCCCATCCCGTGGTTGTAAGCGGGAGACTTTGTTGGTAAAGGGCGATTTACATTTTTGAAAACCACTTATCCCCAATAAAATCAATATATTTTTGAGTATTCAAGTATAAAAGCGTGTATACTTAATAGCGTAACACCCCCATTAATTTTAAGCACACATGCACTGGCGATTGCCAAAAACAAATGGGGTTCGCAATAAGGCCATCTAAAGGGATTGCTCTCTGATGGTGTTTTCATTTGTGAATGCGAAAGAGGCACCTGTTGTTTTCTTGGTATCATCTGTCAACCCACACACACATGGGGAACAGCTCAAGAACAAAAATTTTAATGCTCGGTTGGGAGTTTCCGCCACATAGTACTGGCGGTCTTGGTGTTGCTTGCCTTGGGCTTGCACAGGCGCTTAGCTATACAAAGAGCGCCGATATCTCCTTCGTGCTTCCCCGACGGGTCAATGTCTCACACCCGCTCATCAGGTTCCTATTTGCAGATGTTCCGGATACCAGCTCGGAAGAATATAGTAAAAAGATCGTCTCTGCCTACATGTCGAGAGAGGAGTATGAACAGCGACTTGCGGCAGGTGAACATATCTTATTTGGGTCATCTATTCTTGAGGAAGTGAAATTGTACGCGCGCCACATAAAAAAGATAGCGAGGGAGGAGACATTTGATGTGATCCACGCTCATGATTGGCTTTCGATGCTTGCAGGCGTTGAGGCGAAGAAGATCAGCGGCAAGCCACTCATCGTACACGTACATGCTACGAGTTTTGATCAGGCAGGTGGAGACAATGTAAATCCGGCAACATATGCGATTGAGCGGTTCGGTATGGAAGAGGCTGATACGGTGATTGCGGTGTCCGAGTACACAAAAGACATCATTACGGCGAAATACGGCATTGACCCTGCAAAAATCCGTGTCGTGCACAACGGTGTACTTGATGTTGGTGCACAAACAAATGTTGAATCCGATTACGTGCTTGCGCTTAAGGAAGCGGGATATAACATTGTTCTCTACCTTGGGCGTATCACCATACAAAAAGGAGTTGATTATTTTCTGAAAGCTGCAGAACAAGTGCTTCGATTTGAACCAAATACTGTTTTCATTGTTGCAGGTACCGGAGACATGGAGGCGCAGTTGATGCAACAAGCAGGTCTCTATGGCATATCGGACAGAGTTCTCTTCATCAATAAATTCGTTGAAGGCGAAGAGCGTCTTTGTTTGCTTCGCTCTGCCGATGTTTTCGTGATGCCAAGCGTGTCCGAGCCTTTTGGTCTGCTTCCACTTGAAGCACTCCTTGAGGGGAACACGCCTGCCATTATTTCAAAACAATCAGGAGTCAAAGAAGTACTAAAGAATGCACTCAAGGTGGATTTTTGGGACACTGACGAATTAGCGAACAAGATTGTGGCGGTATTGCGCCACGCACCACTTGCAGAGCAAC
>JANQMM010000032.1 GCA_028280145.1 Minisyncoccota bacterium
ACCCAAGGAAGGATTTCGTTTTATAAAGCAGATATACGTCTGTGGAGATACCTCAGCAAAAGAGAAGAAAGCGTACCTGAAAGGACAGACGATCGGGGAATACGTAAACCTCTGCCGCACGATCGCAAACACGCCCGGAGGCGATATGACGCCACAACTTCTTGCATCTGAAGCGAAAAAAGCGGCAGGAGGACTACCTGTAAAAGTGACTGCATTTGATGAGAAGAAGCTTAAAGAACTAAAGGCTGGCGGTATTCTTGGCGTAGGCAAGGGTTCAAAATTTCCTCCGAGACTTATTGTTATGGAGTACTGGGGTGCAGGAAAGCCTAAAGCCTCTAAAGCGACCAAGCGCCCTACAAAAGGCAAAGCGGGCATCAATAAGAATGATCCTGTTGTTCTGGTCGGAAAGGGCATCACGTTTGATACCGGCGGCCTCTCACTCAAGCCATCAGCATCAATGCTTGGCATGCATATGGACATGTCAGGTGGGGCCGCGGTCATTGCAACAATCGCCCTTGTCGCTAAATTGAAGCTTAAGAAAAATATCGTTGCGATCGTTCCTGCAGTCGAGAATATGATCGGAGGCGAAAGTTATCGCCCCGGTGATGTGCTTCGCAGTATGTCAGGAAAAACCATCGAGGTTCTAAATACCGATGCAGAAGGTCGCGTTGTACTCGCTGATGCATTGCACTATGCGAAAAAATATAGCCCGAAGCTTTGTGTTGACGTTGCAACGCTTACCGGTGCGGCCGTAGTTGCTCTGGGAGAACGAGCAAATGCATTTATGACGCGTGATAAGAAGTTCCACAAACTGTTTCAAGAGTTAGGGGAGGAGAGTGGTGACTATATGTGGCCACTTCCACTATGGGATGAATACCTTGAAGACATCAAGGGAACGCACGGAGACCTTACAAATGCGAACAACAACGGCAAACCATACGGCGGCACCATTACCGCGGCTATGTTCCTGGCGCAATTTGCAGGAGACATGCCATGGGTGCACGTTGATATGGCTCCACGCATGAATACCATCCCAAGTGACGAGCTTGCCAGAGGTGCAAGTGGGGAGCCAGTGCGATTCCTCTACAAACTACTTGAAGAATACTAATTTACAACATGATATAAATGTGTTATTATCGCGCGAGTGATACAGAACAGTCTCAATTGAAATCAGTGAAGCAAACCGGAGGAGATTTCCAATGAAGATCAGAAAAACCCGTGAGGAGCCTATGCAATGGTTCTTCGTCACCGTGGTGTGCGCTATTATGGTGGGTGCGTCTATCCACTTGATAGGCACGGTTGACCAGGAATTCCTGGTCGTGGTGTTCTATTTCACCACATTCGCCTCTGCAGCCTACGCCCTTTTTTCTTTGATAGGAGGACTTTACCACCTCTTTACCGGCCCTTATGTGCTTCTCCTTCAAAGCCTGCCGGAATGTGACAGAAAGGCGTGCCTGGCCAGAGCCAGAGAGGAGCGGGACAAGTACATTCAGACAGACCGTGATTATTGCAATACACTCAGGCGCCCCTCGAAAATACTTGCGAGTGCTAGCCGAGAGGCGAGACGCAGATACAAGTTGACCGAACAGGCGTGGAACAGAATCGTCGGCACGGAAACGTCCGCGGAAGAAGATAAGGCGGCTACGACCGCCACATAAACAAACAACAAACCCGCTGTGCAACAAGGTGGCATGATGCATTCATCGACGGCCTGGTTTCTGCCCCAAAAGCAGGAAACCAGGCCGTTTTTGTATATCTTTTTCACCCTGCATGATGTAACCGCGAATAGATGCAGTATTTACAAAATAGCGAAAATGTGCTATTATCAGATGAGAAGTATAGCACGACCTCAATTAGAATCAGTGAAACCAACCGGAGGAGATTTCCGATGAAGATCAAAGACACTCGTGACGAACCGACTACTTGGTTCATTATCTTCTGTCTGTGCATCGGGGTGTTGTCTTTTGGTATTTCTATATCTCTGGACACAGCCTACGCAACCGAGCGTGTAGCGGGGCTGGTTGTTGCACTCCTGGGCCTGATCGCAAGCGCATCCTGTTTCCGCTTATGGGTCCGACACATGATCGCCGGTCCCTACATGCTTCTTCTCGAAAGCATGCCAGACCTCGACAAGGAAAGATGCCTGGCCGCGGCCAAAAGGAAGTGGGAGAATTGCGCAAAGGAGGAAGCCGCCCACCTAAGAAAGCACGGGCGACCGTCACGGAAGCTTGCAGGTGAGCGTCAAAGCGCAATGCGCAGGTACGAGCTGACCGAAGAAGCCTGGGAACGGATCGTCGGCACGGAAGAACCCGGGGAAGAAGATAAGGCGGCTAGAGCCACCTGACGCACCACCCTCGTTCTTGTCGCGCGAGTACCCTCCAAGACGGCCCATCCGCCTAAAAAGCAGAGAATGGGCCGTTTTTCTATACACAAGGGACTGGAAATTATCGTGAAATTGTGGCCTAAATACGATACAATAGGGTCATGGATAGCAATGTTTTCCAGGTCAGGACCCCTGATTTCGAGGGGCCT
Source organism: Minisyncoccota bacterium (assembly GCA_028280145.1). Taxonomy (GTDB): domain Bacteria; phylum Patescibacteriota; class Minisyncoccia; order Phycocordibacterales; family JACZSL01; genus JANQMM01. Next base: position 2,533 of record JANQMM010000032.1, read on the forward strand.
TTAGAGCTTTTGGTGCAGCTTATAGAAAAGCGCAAGCTGTTCATCAATGATGTCTCACTCGCTCGTGTTACTGACGACTATATCGAACACATAAAAGCTGTTGAGCATTTTCCTATGCGCGACACTGCACAATTTGTCCTTGTTGCTTCAACACTGTTGCTTCTGAAATCAAAATCTCTTCTGCCAACGCTTACGCTCACAGAAGAAGAGGAGGAAAGCATTGAAGACCTTGAGCGGCGGCTAAAGATGTACCAGTACTTTTCAACCCTTTCCAAAGAGATAAAGGACATCTTCGGCATGCGTATCATTTTCCAAAAACGTTTCAATAAAGTGACCGATCCTGTCTTCGCCCCTCAAAAAGACTTCACAGCATCTGATGCCTACGGCTCTGTAGCGCACGTTATTGCACAATTGCCCAAGAAAAAAACAAAGCCGCACGTAGCCGTAAAGCGTGTTGTGAGCCTTGAAGAAACGATCCAATCACTGACCAATCGTATGCAAAAGAGTCTAAAGATGAGTTTTCGTGAATTTGCCCAACACGATAAAGCAGAAAAGGTTGACGTTATTATCGGATTCCTTGCCATGTTGCAACTTGTAAAAGACGAGATCATCAACGTAAACCAGGATGCGCACTTTGCAGATATCCATATGGAAACGTGCAGTCCTCATTTACCCCAATACTAGATCATGGAACTTGAAAAACAAATTGAAGCAATGCTTTTTTACAAAGGTGAGCCGGTCAAAATAAAAACGTTGGCCAAACTATTGCACGTTAAACCAAAAGAGGCGGAAGAAGCTCTTCTTCGCCTGGAGGAAAACCTGAAGGATCGAGGCATCCGCCTAATGCGCAAAGAAGACACGGTGACCTTGGGTACATCTGCAGAGATGAGCGACCTTATTCTTTCGGTACGGAAAGAAGAGCTTTCCCGTGATATTGGAAAAGCGGGACTTGAAACACTTTCTATCATTCTTTATAAAGGCCCGATAGCCCGAAGTGAGATTGATTATATCCGCGGGGTGAATAGTTCTTTTATAATCCGCAATCTCCTTATTCGCGGCTTGGTTGAGCGGATATCCAACCCCACCGACTCTCGAAGCTTCCTCTACAAGCCGACCCTTGAGCTTATGAGTTTCCTTGGTATAACTAAGATTGAGGAGTTGCCCAAGTACGAGGAGGTACAGGCAGACCTGCAAGCATTCCTTGAAGAGAAAGATAGTGCCGAAGAGTCGGAGCACGACGACACCTTTGCCGAAAACGTAACACAGACATGATATGGACTCAAAGCAACCAATTGACGACATTCTAACGACACATACACAGCGCGCACGATACGAGCTCGATTATATGAGTATCGTACTTTTTCTATTTGCCATCCTCGGTGTTGTCCTGCTATTTTCTCTGCTTACATCACCACTTTTAAAGAGCGCGGAGAACATTTCCACTGAGGTAATCCCGGAAGAAATTGTTGAAGAAACAAAAGAAGACCCGTTTAACGCTCTCTCTCTTGAAAGTAAGGCGATATACGTCTACGATGTGCGACAACAAAAGGCGCTCTACTCACACAACAGCGAAACGCAACTGCCACTTGCTTCGATCACGAAACTCATGACCATACTTGCGGCAGAGCCATATATCGAAGCTGACGACACTATTACCATTTCATATGACTCGCTTGAAGAAGAAGGGGATAGCGGGCTGTTTGCTTTTGAAGAGTGGGGTGCTAAAGATCTTTTTGATTTTACACTTCTTGTCTCGTCGAACGATGCTGCTGATGCGCTTGCGTATGTTGCTGGTGGCGCAAAAGCAGTACGAAGCGGGACACAAAACGACACTCCGGAAACTGTCTTCCTTGATGAGATGAACACGAAAGCTCGTGAGATCGGACTTACCCAGACCTATTTTGTAAACGAGACCGGCCTTGATCCGACAACGCACATAAGTGGAGGATATGGTTCGGCTCGTGACGCCGCAAAACTTCTTGAATATATGATCTTGGAAACGCCGGAGCTTGTTGAAGCCACTGCATATCCAAGGCTTGAACTTCGCTCAAAAAGCAACTTTGACCATACTGCGACAAACACAAATGAAATTGTCGGAAGTATCCCGGGACTCATTGCTTCAAAGACAGGGTTTACCGATCTGGCCGGAGGCAATCTGGTCATTGCATTTGATGCCGGCATTGACCGACCGATCATTGTATCGGTACTTGGTGCAAGCAGGGAAGGAAGGTTTACGGACGTCGAAAAACTTGTTGCCGCGTCGCTTGATTCATTGAAATAGCATGATCGATATCGTAAAAGTAATAATACCGGCGGCACTTGCTTTTATGGCAGGTGTTGCGATCACACCTGTCCTTACACACTACCTTTACAAATACAAAGCCTGGAAAAAAACGCCGGGAAAGACGGCGCTAAACGGAGAAGATGCCGTGGTATTCAATTCTCTACACAGCGAGAATGAAAAACGGGCGCCACGTATGGGAGGTGTTGTTATTTGGGGAAGCGTTTTTATCGTAACAATCGGTATATGGCTGGTGTCGCTTGCGCTTCCAAACGAAACAACGGCAAAGCTTGACTTTCTAAGCCGTAACCAGACGTGGATACCGTTCTTTACACTGTTGTTCGGATCCCTCGTTGGTCTTTTGGATGATTTCTTTGAAGTGACTCGTGCAAGCGGAGGAGGACTACGGCTCAAGCACCGTCTTCTTATCGTAAGCAGTGTTGCGGTGATAATCGGGTGGTGGTTCTATGAAAAGCTCGACATTACGTCGATCGGCATACCGTTTAATGGCGATCTGTACCTTGGTATTCTTATCATTCCATTCTTCGTTATTGTCACCCTAGCACTCTATGCAAGCGGTGTGATCGATGGCATTGATGGCCTTTCCGGGGGTGTGTTTGCGATTATCTTTATGGCGTATGCCGGTATTGCCTTCTATCAGCAACAAATAGACCTTGCCGCACTTTCGGCGACCATAGTCGGTGCGACACTTGCATTTCTCTGGTTCAATGTGCCCCCGGCGCGTTTCTATATGACGGAAACCGGTACTATGGGACTTACTCTTACCCTTGCCGTCATCGCATTTATGACAGACTCATTGAGTGGAGGTGTCGGCGTTGCAGCGCTTCCGATCGTTGCATTTCCTCTTGTCATTACTGTTGCATCAAACATCATTCAAGTTGCATCAAAAAAGTTTCGCGGGAAAAAAGTATTTCATGCCGCACCTATACACCACCACTTTGAAGCAAAGGGGTGGCCCGGGCCAAAGGTGGTCATGCGTTTTTGGATTATCAGCATCATTTTCGCACTTATCGGGACAATAGTGGCACTGCTTGGCTGATATGAGGAAGCGAATGCTCGATAGGACATTTCTCTTTACAGTCATCACGCTTGTCGTGGTCGGTTTTTTTATATTCGCAAGTGCGTCTCTTGGTCTTCTTGCCCGCGGCGGTGCTTCTTTCTCAAGTGTCGCTTTCAGTCAACTATTTCTTGGCATGTTCCTTGGCTCGATCGCGCTGTTTGTAATGAGCAATATACACTACAAACACCTCAAAAAATATTCTATTTACATTTTCATTGCTTCATTTGCGGCGACACTGCTTGTCTTTGTTCCGGGTTTGGGTATATCGCACAATGGTGCAACGCGCTGGATCGAGGTCTTCGGTCTCTCTTTTCAGCCGGCAGAATTTCTGAAGCTCGGCTTTGTCATATATTTTGCGGCATGGCTCTCCGGCATACGAGATAAACTGCATACATTCGCATACAGCGTTGTGCCGTTCATCGTGCTTGTTGGTATTGTCGGACTACCCCTTCTCTTACAGCCGGATACGGGTACATATTTGGTGGTCATCGCGGCGGGAATTGCTATGTTCATTGCCGCAGGCGCACGTATCCGCGACCTCTTCGTACTGTTGCTTGCAGGACTG
>JANQMM010000044.1 GCA_028280145.1 Minisyncoccota bacterium
ATCCCGCGCGTCCAGCCGCCATCATACCGGCAGGTCCACCGCGAATGATAGTGGCGTCAAATATATGTTTATCCGTATACATAAAACATTGTGGCCGCGCCCTAGGGCGCGGCCGGTCTTGGTTCACGTGATGAAGGGCATCCACTCGACGTAGCAGGCCCATCCCACGATGAGCAACAGGGCAAGCCATATTGCTGCGAGCCTGAGACGCCTTTTGCTCCTAGACGAAATGAGGGTCATGCGTTTTCTCCCTTTTTCTGTACCAAGGCAAACTATACCATATATAAAGAAAAAACGCAAGCATTTCGTGTCTGTGTATAAACCGCTTTAATGAGCCGTTGTTTTAGTAGATGATACATATATAAAAGGTTTAAATAAAATATATGAACAAGGGAGTAGGATTACTGATATTGCTGGTGGGGGCAGCTACGGGGTATCTCATCGGAAACTATGATTTCGGGGCAGGCAGTGGGTCTGTGGGTCACGGAGAACATGTACACGACATACGCAATATTACGGAAAACATTCCAAGTGTTGCTTTGGAGGTTCGTGGTGACAACACAAAAGGGTACGATGCCGAGATCTCGTTTACCAATTTTCGGCTTGCTCCGGAGAGTGTAAATGATGCCGATGTGCCTGGAGAAGGACATGCACATATTTATATCGACGGAAAGAAGATCAATCGCGTATACAGCAACTGGTACCATTTGGGCAAGTTTGAGCCCGGCTCGTATGAGGTAGAAGTACGATTGAGCGCGAATGATCATCATGAGCTTGCCGTAAACGATGAGATAATTAGCGCGACACAGTTGATCTTTGTCCAGAATGGATCGAATGACATGCACACAGACGATGATCATATGCATGACGAAGAAAGCCATGATCATATGCCCGAGTAGTGCGATATCAGTACGGATATGAAAAAGATACTTATCATTATTATTTTGATCATCATAGCGGGGTTTGCGTACTATGCACTTTCTCCGCTTCTCACTAATGTGTCTGTTGATGACCCACTTCCTCCTTCGTTCACTGATGCCGAAAAGCAGATGATGGAAAGCGAGGGCGGCGTTGAAGACCTCTCTGAGGAAGAACGCGAAGAGATGGAAAGGCAAATGACGGACGCAAATACGACAGAAGTAATCGTCATGGAAGATGGCGCTATTGATCCTGAAGAGGAGCGCGAACCATCTGTTGTTATGGATACCGTTGGACACCCGGCAAGCGGAACGGTGCGCGTCATTGAATCAAGCGAGGGTACGTTTGTGCGCTTTGAGGATTTCAAAACGATAAACGGACCGCGGCTACACGTGTATCTTGCAAAAGATCTGGACGCGGAAGAGTTCATTGATCTTGGGCCTATTCGGGGGACCGAAGGAAACATCAATTATCGTGTGCCGGATGATGTGGACATATCGGAATATCAATATGTTATGCACTGGTGTGTGCCGTTTAGGGTACTCTTCAATTTCGCAAGGATCTAGCCTCTTTTGATCTTTCGATCAAGTATTTCAAAGACTTCCCATAAAAAAGAACCCCCTGGGGTCTCTTTCAGTTGAGCTAGGTAATGAAAAGCCCCGCGTTGTGTAGCGGGGCCTCTTCTGTATGTCCTTTGCTGTTTTCCTTACGCTGTGACTTGTCTCTTTCTTCTTTCCTTCCTCTCCCAGGCGATGAGTCTGGGGGCGATGAGAAAGGCCATCAGCGCTACCGAAGCGATCACTCCGATGAAGACGCCGTAGCCGAAGAGCGAGGCGAGGTCCGAACCCCAAGACGCGAGATTGGACGCAGAAGGAGTCAGGTAGGGAATGGCCGCGAGCATGCCCACGGCAACCAGCAAAGGCAATCGTATGTACAGCATGGGAAGAACTCCTTTTTATTCGGATTCGCCCACCATTGTATCATGAAAATATAATTTTGTCAATATATTGTTCAGATACTAACAGTAAGCGAATAGTAAATAACATTTTCCCAAATGGCCTAGATACGTTCTAGGCCATAGGGAATAGACAGAGGAGGGGCGATAGGTACTGGGTAATCGGTACTTAAGCTTTTATAATCATTGGGAACATACCAACAGTTATTTTGATGGTAATGAGAAGAGGTGCTAGAGATTACAAACAAAAAGCCCCACGAACAGCGCGGGGCTTTTCGTGGAGCTATATTGATGCCTTCTCTCCAGCGAGACTTATTCGAGATTCGAAACTTTCCCAGAACTTTGTCTCACTGACGGGGGCATAGCAGTCCGAAAGTTCCTTCCGCATAGTGCGGAAGGACCTTCTTGAAGGTTGCATCGTACCACCCCTCAAGAGTGTGGTGGTCTGATACCTGTCCTTGCGCCTCCTCGGTGAGCTTCAACACAACACCCACCCCTTCTTGGAAGAGGGCCTGAGCGGCCTTGTCCTCCTCCAAATTCCATAAGTTTCCGATTCTGCCCACCTGCTTGGTTAATGCGGCGGGTTGGTCTGCTATCTTTGAGTACACAAGCAGACGACGCTCCCCATTCAGGCCGATGGTTGCGTAATGAACGACGGTTATCTCGGGGATAACATCGTCGTTCGTCGGAAGCGTGACCCAGAGACTACATTCTCTGGGCAGAGGCAGTTTGATTGTGGCAAATTCCTCTGCCGTATAGACAGTTGTTGTGTATGGCTCCTTTGCTGATCCTTCCTCTTCCGTCGTCTGCACACCAGCGCAGCCCATCATGGCTAAAGCCGGAAGCAATACCCCCAGCATACGGAACGTGTCGTACATGGCAAATCTCCCAATTTGGCTGTTTTCCATCCTGGAATATAAAGACATACCCATATCTTGTCAAGGAAATGGGGCTAGGACTCATTAAAGCAAAAACTCGTCTTTTCAGACGAGTTTTCATTTCACGGTGGAGATGGCGGGCATCGAACCCGCGTCCAGTGAAAGTTTTTGAAATGATTCTACAAAGTATAGTCTGCTTTATTGCTTTAAATGATATGCGTATGAAACAAACGAAACCACATATCATCGAGTCTTAGATTTTCGTGAAGCCAGAGAGACAGTCTATCTTCCTTAACCCGATTGGATGACACCACATCTCTAATATCGGATGTCAGAGAGCGTGATGCTCGCAAGTGCTGCTCGACGCTCAATTAAATAATTGAACGGAGCTTATGCAGTTGCGAAAGCAAGATCTTTCATCTGAAAAGGTGAAAGAAGTGCTTGTGCTTTATTCTTTGCACGTATCCGTGTGTCAGTTTTTTAGGAATGCTGACGATTCCACTTCGCACATAACAAAAATATTTTCATTGTCTAAGCCGATCATCCCCTTGAAATACATTTTGTCACAAAATGTACTTTAACTGAATGACCTGCTCTGGCGATATAAGCCAGATCACACATGTTGTTAATGAGCTTGCGCTTTCATGTGACGCTCGATGTCGCGTCTTGCATCTCTTTTCTTCAGGTCTTCGCGCTTATCGTGTTTCTTTTTTCCGCGGACTAAGGCGATCTCAAGCTTCAATTTTCGCCCGCTATTATACACTGAAATTGGCACTATTGTCAAGCCTTTTTGGTTCTCGGAGCCTGCAAGTTCGCCAATTTCTTTCTTTGTGAGCAATAGACGTCTTGTTCGTTCAGGATCATACGAGGTTGGTGTGTTAGCCGCCTGGTAGGGTGGTATGGTTGCCCCAACCAGAAATACTTCACCTCCCCGGGCAACAACGTGAGCACCCTCAAGAGAGCCTTGTTTGTTGCGAAGGCTTTTCACCTCATGACCAAAAAGCTCCATTCCGGCCTCAATGGTCTTTAGGATCTCATAGTTCAGACGAACTTTTTTGTTTTGAACCAAAGCAGTCATTTATCTTTGATTTAAGCCCTTTTTATGTATAATTACTCTTACTGTACGCGGTTGTCGCTCTAACCACCAGGCTTCCTATAACAGTAACGAGAAAAGTCTTTATTTACAACATATTTAATGAGCGATAGTTGCGCGTTTGTTACCATGGATTTCTTGAACAACGATGATAAAAAAACTCCTCCGGAAAAGAAGCAGGGGGACCAAAAAGGCGGGGCGCCAAAAATACCCGAGAACAAACAATTCTGGGTGAATCTTTTGACCACTCTTGTCATTTTCTTTTTGCTTATAAGCGCATATTCCATTCTTGCAGAACAGCAACGAGCAGACACTGAGATCCCTGTCTCACAACTTGCCCTTGATGTCACTGCCGGAATTGTTTCGGAGATCGTAGTTAAGGGCGATCAGCTGGAAGTATTGTACGAATCCGGAGATGAAAAGAAATCGAAAAAAGAAGCAGGTACCGCACTTACTGATACATTGGCAAATTATGGCGTGTCGGCAGAAACACTTTCAGGTGTTTCTATTGAGATCGACAATCCGGGCGGGCTACGTTTCTGGTTGCTTAATCTTGCACCCTTCCTTCTCCCGCTCCTTCTGATCGGACTCTTTCTTTGGTTCTTGATGCGACAAGCAAAAGGCGCTGGCATGCAGGCATTTACCTTTGGCCAATCGAAAGCACGAATGATCGACCCTAACGACACCAGCAAGAAGATAACGTTTAAGGATGTTGCCGGTGCAAAAGAAGCAAAAGAGGAGCTTGCTGAGATCGTTGATTTCCTTAAAAACCCTAAAAAGTTTCTCGACATCGGTGCGCGCATTCCAAAAGGTATCATTCTGATGGGTAGCCCCGGAACGGGAAAAACACTTCTTGCTCGTGCGGTTGCCGGTGAGGCAAAAGTACCATTCTTCACCATTTCAGGTTCTGAATTCGTTGAGATGTTTGTCGGGGTCGGCGCCAGCCGTGTGCGAGACCTCTTTAAACTTGCAAAGAAGAGCGCTCCGGCAATTATCTTCATTGACGAAATTGATGCTGTTGGGCGCGTTCGTGGCACTGGTGTCGGGGGCGGCAATGACGAGCGCGAACAAACACTCAATCAAATCCTTGTTGAAATGGACGGCTTTGAACCGACTGAAAAAGTAATCATCATGGCGGCAACGAATCGTCCAGATGTGCTCGACCCCGCACTTCTTCGACCGGGACGATTTGACCGACGGGTCACCATTGATCCGCCCGATCGAAACGATCGCGAAGCAATCCTTCAAATTCACTCTCGTAAAAAACCGCTTGCAGAAGACGTCGACCTGAAGGTTATTGCCGAGCGAACACCGGGCTTCTCTGGTGCAGACCTCCAGTCTTTGATGAATGAAGGGGCAATTTTAGCAGCGCGCGAAAACCGAAAGAAGGTATCACAGTATGATCTTATCCGTTCAATCGAAAAGGTCATGCTTGGCCCCGAGCGAAAGAGTCACGTACTCAATGAAAAAGAAAAGAAGATCACAGCGTATCACGAAGCAGGGCACGCACTTGTTGCATCAGTGCTTCCGCACTCCGATCCAGTCCACAAGATATCGATCATTTCGCGTGGACGTGCCGCAGGATATACGCTCAAACTTCCATTCGATGACAAAAAGATGCAATCGAAGAAAGAATTTCTTGACGACATTGCGGTTTCGCTTGGCGGGTACATCGCAGAGAAACTTGTTTTTGGTGATCTTACTACCGGCCCCTCAAACGACATTGAAGTACTCACTGCGCTTGCACGAAATATGGTGACGCGCTATGGCATGAGTGACAAGGTAGGGCCGATGGCGCTTGAAGGAAGTGGAGGACAAGCAATGTTTGGCGGAGGTCTTTCCGGGAAAGAGTATTCAGAAAAGGTCTCTGCAGAGATTGATGCAGAAGTGAAAAAGATCGTTGACGGCGCGTACAAAAAAGCAGAAGACGTACTCACGAAGCATCGCGAAGTACTTGACTCCATTGCAAATAAGCTTATTGAGGTGGAGACACTAGAGCGGGAAGAGTTCGAACAACTACTCATCCTCAATGGTATAGCGCCGAAGAAAGAAGAAGGGGCAAAGGCGTAACATAGAGTGAATATTGATATTAGCAAAAAACTATGGCACTATCTTGCCATAGTTTTGGTCTTTTAACGCACATAGACGAGGGACAGCGAGATGTCATTGTTCAAGGAATTTCATTGGTGGGCAAGTTGGAGCACCACGAATTGGTTTGCGAAGCTTAGTATGCTCGTGATCGATACTGTTCGCTTTCTTCTCGTCATTCTCAATCCGTGGAGTCTGCGAGGACAGCGTGTTTCTTACTACAGTATGCTTTCAAGCACCTGCTATTCGATCGCAGGGACTGCGCATAAGCGTACTGAGGGTCGATCGATACTGCTTGTATCGCATTGGTACGTACTTGGTGGTCTTTGCTATCTTCTGATGGAGCCGATCGCAAACCGTATGATGCGGGTTGCAGGAGGCATGAAAATAACAACTGCTGATCAGCTCAACATCTATCAGTCGATCAAACGACGCCGAGGCAAGGACGCCGAGGCGCTTTCAGCGATCATCATGGCGCTTGGGAAGAATGAGATGTCTCCTCACACAAGAGGACTGTTGTTGGTCGGCAAAGCAGACATCGCGGTCGCTTTAGGAGGGGTTGAGGTTGCTCTCAATGATCTCTCACAAGCTGCTACGATCGCGAAGGAAGGCATCGACTTGAAGGTTGAGCAACGAGCTTCGATCTTTAAGGGCATCTCTCGAGTGTTCAGGAGGATGCGGCATTTCGAGGAAGCCGAAGCATTTCGAAGGAAAGCGATCGCTACGGGAGAAGAATGTGGGGCACGCGATCAGATCGCAAAAGCATCATGAAAAACAAGACCGGGAGGGTTCGGTTTGGGGCGCCAATAGGCGCCCTTTCCTTTTGTGCGCACCAGGACCCGAGCCCGGACACGGACTATATGAACCAAAAAAATGCATAGTGCGCGCACCAGGACTCGAACCTGGGACCACGGAGGTATAAGCTCCGCGCTCTACCAACTGAGCTATACGCGCACTATACATTTTTTCAAGGTTCATATTTGCTCCTCAGCCCGGAAGTTAATTCAAGACTCACTTCTCTCGCTTTATGTCGCAAACAAGCTCGCACTCTACCATACTGATATACGCGCATGGTTGATAGCAGCAATGATATACCAAAAAACCGCATAGACAAAATCTGTCACTCTACTCAAAATGAAGATTTTGATATTTTGCTTCTATAAGTTCTTGTAGTTTTGGAAGTGTTTTAAGCTCAGGATCCTTTTCTATAAGCATGGTCGCTTCGCTTCGCGCAGCCTCTACCATCTTGATATTCTTTATTGCCTCCATGCCGACATCAGAGAGTCCCCATTGTTTTTTCCCATAGAGTTCTCCTGCGCCGCGCAGTTTCAAATCTTGCTCAGCAAGCTCAAATCCGTTCTTTGCAGTAGTGAGTGCTTTTAACCGGTCAATAGAGAGCTTTGACTTCGTGTCTGCAAAGGCGAAACAATACGCCTGGTGGTTGCTTCGGATGACACGTCCGCGTAGTTGGTGGAGTTGTGCAAGACCAAATCTTTCTGCTCCTTCAATAATAATGACGGTGGCGTTAGGCACATTCACACCCACCTCGACGACGCTGGTCGCAACTAAGATGTTTGTTTCATATGCGGCAAAGCGATCCATCACTTCATCCTTTTCCTTCGGCTTCATCTTGCTGTGGAGAATGTCGATCTCGTACTCGGGGAAAATGTCTTGTTTGAGTCTCTTTGCTTCTGCTTTCACTGATTTTACCCGCAGGGCTTGCAGTTTTTCGGGGTCAGGTTCGTCTATACGCGGACAGATGACATATACTTGCCGCCCCGCTTCGAGCTCTTTATGTACTCGTTTGTATACATTCTCTCGTTTATCCGGCGTAACAACTTCGGTTATGATGGGCTTTCTGCCACGTGGCATTTCATCAAGAAGGGACAGGTCCAGATCACCATACACGGTGAGTGCAAGTGTTCGAGGTATCGGTGTTGCGGTCATCGAAAGAAGGTGTGGGCTGATGGCGTCTTTGCGCACTAGTTTTTGTCGTTGCCCTGTTCCGAAGCGATGTTGTTCGTCAATGATGACATACGCTAGATTTTCAAACTTCACTGTTTTCTGGATGAGTGCGTGTGTGCCAACAAGGATCGATATTTCACCATTCTCAACCCATTTCAATAGCTGGCTTCGTGAAATATCAGTTGCTTGGTCAGCATGCACCTTCGATGGAAACTTTTGGCAACCGCTTGAAGTGATAAGCCCGATGTTTATAGGAAGATGAGCAAAAAGCTCCATGAATGACTCGAAGTGTTGCTTCGCGAGGATCTCTGTAGGACACATATATGCAACTTGTAAGTTTCCGGCATCACGACCATCGGGTTTTGTCATGATCGTACTGTACATGGTTGCCGCCGCAACAGCTGTTTTGCCGCTTCCCACGTCTCCTTCAAGGAGGCGCGACATCGGATGTTGCTTGCGTAGGTCGGAAGTAATGGCAAGGATTGCTTTTTCTTGCGATGAGGTCAGTTTGAACGGGAATCTGTCTACAAACTTTTTGATGTCATTGTTATCAAGTCGTATGGAAAGCGTCTTTCGTTTTGCATTTGCATTTCTTTCTTGTTGCTTGAGGAGCTGAATGGAAAACACTTCCTCAAATGCAAAGCGTTTTCGTGCGGCCTGTGCATCACGTTCATTTTTTGGCGTGTGTACCCAGACGAGAGCAGATGATCTTGACGGGAGATTATATTTCTTTAGGGTCTCTTCCGGAATTGGGTCGTCGATTGCTTCTATCGCTGCACTTGCAAATATCTTCTGTGTGGCATGATACATCCACTTGCTCGTAATACCTTTACTCTCCGGGTAAACGGGATAGAGCAGGTCAATTTGTTTGCCATGCTCAAAAAGAGACGTGTGTACGTCTGTCGGGACTTCATCGATCACTGTAATTTCCGGATTTGAAAGCAGGAGCGACTGCTTTCCACTTACTTTTCCGACAGCGCGAACCGTTGCGTTGTCAGGATACATCTTTGCGATATACGGCTGATTGAACCACATCACCTTGATAGAGCCGGTGCTGTCGGTAAGTGTTCCTTCTGCAACCGCTCTTCGGGACTTGAACGTTTTCTTTGTTTGGAGATTGGAGAGTGTGCCATAGAGGATGACCGAATCACCACTTGATATGTCCTTTATATACTGCGTATTTGCAAGATTCTCATACCGGGAAGGGAAGTGGTAGAGCAGGTCTTCAAGTGTTTCTATACCTAATCGCTTGAGCGCTTTTTTCTGGGTATCAACGAGGCGGAAGTGTTTCGTGATGTCCTCATGTAATTGCATACGTCTAAGTATATACGAAAAAATGGCATGATCTGCACAAGACGAAACACCGCCAAGCTCTTGCAAACTTGGCGGTTTCTACGTTTCATTGGCACGTTTTTCCAGGAGTTCGGTCAGGTAGGATTCTACTTTCGGAAAATGTCTCTTCCGAAACAGGAGCGAGACCTCATTGCTGTTTGGGTGGATACATCGTTGCGCGACCTCTCGCTCGGCTTCTGTAAAGGGTATGCCCAGGTACCGTGTCCAGCGCGAGGTTGAATAAAAGGTCCAATCGGAGGCTTCTTGCGAGTTCAGGCTCGGCGCATTCCACGCGTGTAGCATTGGTTTTACAAAAAGTCCGAACGCAAAACCCTCCACATACACTGGTCCTTGAATGTCTTTATCTTTTGCCGATAACCCTTTTCTTACGAGGCGCATGAATGCCCAAGCATTGGAGAAGCACGCTCCTGGTATTGGTTCTATCTCAGGCGGCTTTCTCCAGAGTAGAGGTTTGTAGTCGATGCCGTGGGTTGCTATGAGATTGAATGCTCGCGGATGAACATCCTCTAGGTATCGAAGATGTCTTCCACTCTCCAATATTTTTGGGTCTGCCCACCACTCAGCAAAAGGACGCAAACTTGTGTCATGCCCGGCTCCGAATGTCTTATGAAACCTGTACCACAACCTGCGTCGAAGATTGCGTTTCTCCGGGCCACAATGCGATTTCCAGTTGTGTCGCTCTCGCTTCTCTTCGGGTACTTTTTGAGACATAGATGTCTCCTGTATGGTTCAACTGCGCGTTTTATAGCACAGAGCCGGCAAAAAGTAAAAAGAGCGATGGGTTCGCTCTTTTTGTTACTCGACAATGACGGTTCCTGTTCGCGACGGGTTGAGGTGGTTATGATAGCCCCACTCTCCAACGCGATCAAACGTAAACGACCAGCTTTCTCCACTTGATACACCGGCGCAGGCATCAAATGAGCTACCTAGGCAGTCACCATCTGATTCTTCAGGGTATTCGTTATGTGTCGGATGTATGTTTGAAGCTACCCACATGTTGCGACTACTGTTGTTTACAAAGGTAACAGTGTCTCCCTCTGCAATAGTGATTGTTTTAGGCGAGAAGCCCGCATCGGTGTACGTCACAACGCTGGTATCGCTTCTTTCCGTTTCTTCCACTGTGTCTTCAAGGTCTTCGGTGGGAGGGGTTGTGGCCGGGTCGCCTTCTTCAAGTAGCGGCTCTTCGACTATATCATCGGTATTTGTCGCCGCGTTGATCGGAAGCTCACTTGTCTCCTCTAGTGGTGGCGTTGCATCAGGTGTTGGGCTTTGCTGTTCCTCTGTGCCATCTCTTCCAAGAAGAAAGATACCGACAAGAACAACAAGAAGAGCGGCTATGATGCCAAAAAGGTATGTTCTCTTCATGCTGGTTTATTGCTCCATCGCATCATTATTATCGATGTCTTCCATTGCTCCCTCAAGAGCCGATGTGTCCACCGATGAAGGAACAACAGGTTGAGGTCGTTCTCCAGTGATGATCTCTACGAAATCGTCATAACTTTGCGGGTTGTTTCCTGTCTCGACGCGCTCTCCGTTGATGAAGAAGGTTGGTGTTGCAACTGCTCCGGCGCCAACAGCATCAATTCGCTGTGCCTCTATCTTTGCGATAACGGCATCAGATGTCGCATCTTCTCGAAGCCTTTCAACATCAAGGCCGAGCTCTTCACCGTAACTTTCAAATGCGTTTCGGGCAACACGCGTTGCGGCACCACGCCAGCGTTGTTGGTTGTCGAAGATAAGGTCATGCATCGGGAAAAATTGCCCCTGTAGTCCGGCCGCCTCAGCGTAACGTGCGGCAAGCTCTGCATTCGGATGGATGGTTCGAATAGGGAGGTGCCGATAGACAAATGTCACCTGATCGCTAAAGTCTTCAACAACTTGCTTTAGAAGCGGGTAGTAGAGTGCGCATGCAGGACACTCAAAGTCGCTATACTCAACAATAGTTACCGGAGCGCTACCTGCAGGAGCTCCTTTTACGTTGTCTTCAGCGGTGATTTCGTTTATCTCCGTTGGGGTTTCGTCAAGAAAACTTGGGCTCTCTGGTGCGTTTTGCACAAGCCAAAATAGGAATCCAACGATAACAACCACGGAGATGGTGATGATCGTAAGTCGTTTTGTCTTTTGTGCTCGACGTGCGTCTGCTTCGGCCTTTCGGTGCGCTTCTTGCTCTTGCTTCTTAAGCGCTTTGCGTTCTTTTTTGGTAAGTTGTTCTTCTGCCATAGTCTTTGAAAGATTAAGTGGATTATAGTGAAGCAATTATATAGGAAAATGGTGTCGTCTGAAAGGTGAAAAAAGCAAGATAATATGGTACTTTGTAGTCTACGATTGGATTCAGATGAATTCAAAGTTTTGAAAATTGAATAATGGAGAGTTGCCAGAGCGGTCGAATGGGCTTCCCTGCTAAGGAAGTGTGCGGGTAACCGTACCGAGGGTTCGAATCCCTCACTCTCCGCAACAACAAAAAATGCCAGATACTTCTGGCGTTTTTTGTTGTCTTGTCGAGCGTGGGATTCGAAAGCCGCAGGCGCGCGGCCTGGGGCCGAGAGAGCGCCGAGGCGGGGTCGCGACCACTTAGCATTTTACGAGCGGAAGCGTGGTAAAATGCTTAGTGAGTTGTGACCGCACCACAAGAGCATACACATTTTTCTAATTCCTTATCAGTTATAAGAAAAATTGATAATTCCCTCACTCTCCGCCGTTTAGAGCTAGCACGAAATAGCTTGTATGCTGTGTGATTTGCTATGTGAATGAATTTAATTGCGATAAAATCAAAATATGAGTAGAGACATTGACGAACTGATTCAGTTTATCTCAGAAAATTTTATTTTTGATGAAAATTCATATCCTGAATTAAAGGGTGTTGATGAGCAAGCGCGTTTCCTTTTTGCAGTTCGTCATTCCGCGCTGCATTTTTCAAAAACTGCAGGGAAAATTGCTGCTGTAAGCGAGGATGTTGATCATGGTAACGAAATAGATATAGAAGAACTAAAAAAGAATGTTCCTAAGGCATTGATTAATACACTTCGTCTAGCGGAACTTGTAGGAATGTCCGAAGACGACCTGGTAAAAGCAATTGAAGATAAGTATAGAAATTAATTTCTAATCAACGCGCACGAGGAACCTTTGATTTCGTTCTGGAAAAAGACCAAAATAACCTTGCCCAGCTTAACCAACCTCAGCTCCAACCCGAGAAAGCCCGCATCTAACAGCTAGCACGAGGAAGGTGTATAGCTATATCTATATAAAATTTGTTATTAGCGATAAAATAGTCGTATGGCCGTTCCGTTTTATAAAGATTGGTATGCAAACTTCATTTCTCACAGTAGTGAGAAAGGACTTTTGGTGCAGAAGATCGGAGACCTTCTTCAAGGGAAAAGTCACGAAAGTTGTTTGGAAATTGGTTTGGGCACCTCCGCTTTTTTTGCAGAAAATCTGAGCCGATATTTCGGAGAATATTGGATTATAGAAAAAGAAAAGTTTCAAGGGTCACTTCCCGCAAACGTGAAATTCATTAGAGGGGACTTCGAGACGATAAAATTGGACAAGCAATTTGATGTAATCCTCGCGTCGCACGTTGTTTATTACTTTAACGATCTTTCCGCTTCAATAGAAAAGATGATTGGTCTACTGAAAGAAGGCGGAAGAATCTATTTTGTCGTTAATGGTAAAGAGTCTGATTATGGACCGCTTAAACATGCTTTTGGAGGAATGATTGGAATTCCATACGAATTTACTTATGACATTCTTATGAGAGAGTTGAAGGATAAGAGAATTCGTGAATACACCACACAAGCAAGTCTCGATTTTAAATCCTTCGAAGACCTCTATGAGGCAATGAGATTATCATTTGATCTTTATCCAAAGGAATACGAAGAAAATAGAGAGGGGGTGATAAGCTGGCTGAAAAACAATATAAAGGGAAACAAATTTTTTCTTGATCAGAAGATCATTGAGGTCTCAAAATAACCATCGCCAACTTCTAGAATACACACATGACGAGAAAAGCGATCTCTCTAAAACAACCTTTTGCAAACTGGGTTTGTGAGGGAAAGAAGACCATCGAGACACGAACGTGGAATACAAAACATCGTGGCGACCTTGTTATTTGCTCGTCTCAAAACCCGAAGATCAAACCACACGGCAAAGCACTATGTGTTGTCGAATTGGTGGATACTGAACCGATGAAAAAAGAACACGAAACGGATGCTTGTTGCAAATTATATCCAGGAGCGTGGGCGTGGCATTTAAGAAACGTTCGGCTTCTGCCGAAACAAGTTTCTATCAAAGGAACGCTTGGAATATATGACTTGGAGATTTAAACACACTAAGGCGCATTAAGGAGAGCATTTTGTGTTAGAATATAGGTCTAGAATTGGACTATTCAAACAGGGAGGCTCGGATGAGCATACCGAACAAAAGCTTGGATCAAATTTTGAGTAACTGGAAACCGAGATGGTGCTATAGATGGTTTCCTTTTCTACCCAGATTCATAAACAATAGGGACCTGCGCCTGTTCATCATAATGTGGCGCGACTGTAGTTACTCTGCCAAGGCGGTTGGCAAACCGCACTTTATTGATCTACTGGTAGAAAACCACACATCCCCCTGGTATAAAACCGCTCTGGTAGGAGCTCAAGTTTGGTACTAGCAACAGCACAGCCCGCACTTGGTGCGGGCTTGCGTTTTGGAAGGGTATTTCATATGTCTTGATGGGCGTACAAAGAAAGCCAAGGTTCATGTCAATAGTGGCGCGTTTCTTGACTTTTTTTGATATGTCTGTCATTCTATCGACTAGTTCCGAAGGATCGATGGCGGGAATCGTCCCTAACCACGATGACCTGAGGGCAACTGGAGGCACAGATGTCTGTTCATTATTGGATCAAGCCCGACCACGTTGGCACTTGCACAGCACTCGGTTTCACCGTCAAGAAGGGAAGAGGAAAAGATCGACACTTCATCGAAAGCAGAGACAACCCTCTCGACCCCTCAGCCGACACGTATCGCATCCCGAGCGATGCGATTAGTGAGATCACGGTGCGGATGACAAGTGGCGAGCATATCCCTTCCGGTCTGTACGTTCTGCCCTGTTCTTCTGACAGCTCCGCTCGGATGCTTGTCACTCCGAAGTATACTTCGCAGAGGGTGCAACGAGGATTTTTCCAGGTAATGGAGGATCGTCCTTCATCGGATGGGTCTTGCTACGTGCGGATTCGTGCCCGATCGCGCGAGCTGTTGCTCCAGATTTTCCAGGGAGCATATGCCAGACAGTTCGAACCTGTTTCTGGCTTGTCCGAAGACCTGATACGAGAGTTCGACACGGGAATCAGATCGTCGAGGGCCGCATGATGACTCACCCAACGGGTTGTGTCATGGGGCTAGTCTGCTTCGGCTGAAGAAGCAAGCGCCCGGCTCAGGCTGTTACATTCGACCCGAAAGCCCCGCACAACTGTGCGGGGCTTTTTCACATTTAATAATGTAATGTCCAAAAAAATAGAAACCAACTTTCAGATAACCCGCTATGGAAAGAGCCATATCCAACTATTTCCGGGCTGTGTTACTTAGCCAACTGTTTCACCTCATTGGCTGAATGAGAACCAATCTTCACAAAAAACACCCCGGCACAAAAATGTGCCAGGATGTTTTGAGTTAGGGATGAAACCCTTGTGCGTCAGCCATTTTTCGAAAGAGCGGTTCTGTCCGATAGAGTTCCTCCATTGATGCATGAGTCGTTACCTGCTCACTTTCACCACAGAGATCCAGTGGACGAACGAAAATGATCTTTTCACAGTTTTGAAGCGTCGATAGACGATGTGCGATCATGATCATGGTTGTCTCAGACGGCAACGAATCGTACAGATGCTTAAGCACCTTTATCTCAGAGAGTGAGTCGAGTGATGCGGTTGCTTCATCAGCGATCACAAGCATGGGCTGTTTGAAGTGTGCTTGGGCGATCATAAGTCGTTGTTGTTGACCTCCCGAAAGGCGCATACCTCTGTAACCGATCATGGTATTGAGACCCTTTGGAAGTTGATTTCCAAAATCAAGCCCTGCTTTTTCTATAGCCTCCCAGATGCGTGACTCGACATCATCTGCAAGCACCATGCGTTCCCAGTCCAGATGCGAGACACCAAAAGTGACATTGCCTGCAATGGAATCCTCAAAGAGCTCGCTTTTTTGTGGAATGATCCCGATGTGTCGTATCAGTGACTGCAACGAAAGGGTACGCAAGTCTTTGCCGTTAACGTATACCTTGCCGCTATCGGGGTCGGTTCCGCGAAGCATAAGGTTTACAAGTTGCGACTTGCCGGCACCACTTGGGCCAACAACACCAATGCACTCACCCGGCTCTATTGAGCAGGACACATCACGAAGCACCATATGTGCACTTTTCCCGGTTCCATACGACAGATGTACACCTTCAAGCTGAATGCCAAGGTCCGTACCACTGAACGATTCTCCCTCGTCGTATGTGAAATCGAGTTTTTCAGTAAGTACTTCTCGATACTTGTCGATCGATACAAGGTTGTGTTGTACGTCTCGCTGTACATCACTGATCTCCTGCAACACATACACAACTCGTTCAAATGAAAAGAACAAAAGTACAAATTCCTCAGTTGCGATAATGCCTTGCCATGTCCAGAATATACCGAGTCCGTAGACACACACCTGAAAACATAGAGAGATCATGCGTCGCCGAATGATCGCAAATGGAAAGTAGTGAATCCATACGGCCTTGTCGCCTTTAAGTGGTTCTTTTACCTCCTCAACCACGTCACCTATGACGCGACGCTCAACACCATTTGCTTTTATAAGCGGTGTTGCGTTCCACCATTCACGTGTTCGGCGGTTCCACCTTCGAAATCCGTCAATGATCGGCTTCATTTCATTCTGTATATACTTGTTTGTTCGTGTGCCAACGAGCGTGTCGATACACACAAAGACGAGTACGATCAGACCAAGGTAGACGTTTACGAACAGACACGCCCCGACTCCAAACAATGCGAAACTAAAGTTTGGAATGATGTTAAAGATATAGCTTACAAGTACATTCCAAATCTTATCTCTCAGGCTTTCGATGCCACCACCGTCAATTTCGCTGTCTTCGTCAAGCAATTTGCATAGCGGACGGGCAAAGAAGAGCTCCGTAATACGCATAGGCATATACGAAAAACAATTTTGGAAGATCGTTTCTCGTTTGCGCATGCGGAAGAAGCCTAATACATGAAATGCAAGCTCCAAACCAAGGAACAGAATGATCCCCAGTTTTAGCTGATCTATTGATCGTGTGCTCACACCGTCAATGACGAGTCCGATACCGTACGGGGATGCGGTGGAAAGTGCTGCGCCGAAGAGTACCAACGCAAGAGTGTGATAGCTTGCTATGCGTGACTTGCGATTCATCAGCTCCTGCCAAATGAATACGAGGTTTTGATCGATATGCACAACTCTCTCCCTTTGTTAGAGAACTAAAAACGTCTTGTCGACAGACAAGACGCTTTGAGTACACAAGAGTTATTAGTGAGAAAACTTACATAATCTGAGCATATTGCCTGCACAAAGTAGGGGATACGAGTGAAAGCCCCGCTGTTGCCGGGTTTAGTCGCGCAAAACCAAGAGAGACTACTCCCCAATTTCGCATTCGTGATTCTTTTGTGCTGACAATATGTGTCATAATGAGAATATAATAAATTAAATTATTATTTTGTCAAGTTTTTGAAATACGGGAATATAAAGCCTCTGCAAAGCTCCATCATGTACGAAATACCAAGTGAATTAAAAGGTTTATACAGACATTGGGAAAAGCATACTATTCCAAAAGAGGAAAAAAGCTCTCATGCCTTGGGTCTTGATATGGACGTGCTTCACGAAATACGTTTTTTCGCACGTGAACGCATGCACATTTGGCATAAAAGATATCAAAACAAAGAACGGCCATATACAAAAGATCAGATTCTGCGAGACTATCGGTTTTGCAATATATACAGGGAACTGGACAGACAAACCATCGAAATTCATACGCATCTCAAATCATTTTGTGATGATCTTGATACATGGCTTTTAAATCTTTTCTTCTTCCGGTTCGTTTGTGATCCACGTACGGTGCGGGATGTGGACATGCTTTCCTATGAGAAAGACAACAATGAAAAGGTGTATGAGCGATTGCTCAAAAAAAAGAAGCCTAAATATGGCTCTGCGTACGTGTTCCCAATAAGTGTCATTCAGAAAAGTGAATACTCGACGCGAGAATCATTTTTTTGTCTGTATTTGCCGGAGATAATGAAACAAGTATCTGATGAAATACGCGACTTTGATAACGTGTCCGTAGCAGAGGCGGTTGAAAGAGTTGTCGCCGTATTGGGATTCAACTTCACATTCCACACAACGGAAGTGCTGATCGATGTTGCATATCAATATCCGGAATACATAGATTTGTTCAGTCGATTTCCAATCGGACCGGGCTCAAAGCCGACCATGAAACTACTCTCTAAAGAAAACCCAGAGGACACTTGTTTGTTGTTGACCCAGTATAGGATACAAGATTTTCCGTATCTGACTTATAACAAAAGGCCGGTCTTACTATCTACAGAAAACTGGGAAGGAATCGGTTGTGAGTTTAGAAAGTATGCAAATCTGAAGAATGGCTCAGGCAGAAAAAGGAGGTATCGAAGTATTGATAAATAAAGGGTTTGTGTACGAATTCGCAACCATTGGGTCGATAACTTCATTGAAAGTAGTGATGAATGATCTCTGCAAATGAAGAACCTCCGGCACATAATCCCTTACGGAAAGATGTGCGCGGAGGTTCAAAGATTCAAGAGGACATGAGCGCTGGGAGCACTCGTTGTCGAGTCCTCAAGAAATCAAGGCTCAGGGCTTTCGGGCCGAGGACACACCGACGATGTCATCGCGGTGGTCATCCCACCAGCTGCTGACGAGGAGGCCGTCCCGGTCGAGGAAGCCGACGTCGACGCGGTGACTGTTCGAGTCGATGGAACTAGTGCGAACGTGGATGTTCTTGAACAGGCGCTCGCCTTCGGCGAGATAGTGGCCAATGATCGTGTAGACACAGACCCTCGCAGAGGGTGTTTCCTCGTTCCCCGCGAGCAGGGCCTCCTGTTCACCCCAGTTCTTTGAGGTCGAGTTGGACACGGCGTGCTTTCGAACCAGGTGCCAACCGATTTCACCGCGATCCTTGGCAAAGGCCTCCTTGTTGTACCAGGAGTTCTCGTGGCCGCAGAAGAGCTTGTGCTTGACTTTGTCACGGATGTCGAGGATCGACATCGGGAAGACGGCAACAAGAACGTGGGTGTCCTTGGAGGCACGAAGCACCTCCTCGGTGAACGGAACCTCGGACAAGGCGACGGTCTGCGCTCTTCCGGGATTGACCCCGAAGTGCTTGATCGCTTCCTCGATACCGAAGAAGTTCCGGCCCATGATCTTGCGGGCGCGGTTCTGCGAGGTTGATGGTTCGAAACCGTCGTTCTCGATCAGACACACCACCTTGGTGGCAAGATCGTTGCCCTTCGAGTCGATGATCTTCTGGGCGAGTTCGTTGTTGAGACCTGCGGCCTCGAGCTTGAGGAGCACTTCGTGCTCTTTGTGCACTGACAGAGTGCGGCTCACCATGGTACCCATGGCATACCTCCTTCTGTTGAATTGCCCGAATCGCTCGGGTAAGCGACTTGTCTCAGCCTTGAGACTAGTGTTCTAGAAGTCCAAAAACTTCCACAACACTAGTCTCAAGTCCTGAAAACTATCAATGAACTGCCTTTTAATTATATCATACGTATTCAAAATGTCAATTTTCTCGGTATTTTGATTTATGGAAAAAACAGGAAAGTGATCTCAATGTGCCACCACTAAGGCACGAACTTCCTTTGCACCAGCCTTGTAAAGCACATCGGAGACGGCTTTCAGGGTGGCACCGGTTGCCACTACGTCATCGATCAGAAGAATATTCCGCCCCCTTATTTTTGCCTTGTTTGTCACCACAAATTGATAAGCGACGTTGTTTTTTCGCACCTCCTTGTTTTCAGTGTGTGCTTGTGACGGCGCAATTCCAATTCTTCTTATCGCGTCATAGGCGATATCGATCGGAAGTACAACACGCAGATACTTTGCCGTGTATTTTGCAAGCAAGTCTGATTGATTGTAGCCACGATCAATCTTCTTGCTTTGTGTTATCGGCACAGGAACGAGAAGCGGCTCTCTAAATTCGCCAAGTACATTCTCACCGCTCAGCTCCTCAAGCAGAAACTCTCCCATATATTGTCCGAAAAGCTCTGCAGCGTGTCGGAATCCGTAATATTTCAAGCCTTTGATAAGCGTTTGTACTTTTGTATCTTTATATTGAAAAAGAGAAGTGGTCAGTATCGGTGTTTGCGATTCTGAAACGGCAAGAGCTTCTAGAAGGTCGCTTTCTGTGATGCTTTGACAGGCTGTGTACACATTGCTTTGGGGAAATAGAAAGTTTAGAAAAATATCTTTTGTTAATTTGAGCAACTGCATACGCTTATCCAGATACGGCTTTATTTTACACTATTTTCCGTATTCAGCGTGATATAATTTGTGTATCTCAATCTTGTTATGAGCGGTCTTTTGGATAAATTGAAAACAGCCGACGTGTTTGGCAAGAAAGGGGGAAGTGTTCTTGGTGTAGATATCGGCTCTTCTTCCATCAAAGTCGTGCAGCTGAAAAAAGAAAATGGTGTAGCCATACTTGAGACCTATGGTGAGCTTTCCCTTGGGCCATATGATAACGTTGCGATCGGGCGGGCGACCAGTCTGCCTGCAGAAAAGCTTGCCGAGGCCGTAAAAGACCTGGTAAGAGAGTCGGAAGTGACAACAACGAACGCTGGTTTTTCAATTCCCTTTGCTTCAAGCTTACTTACATTCATTGAACTTCCGACACTACCTCAAAAACAACTCAATAAAATGATACCTATTGAGGCTCGAAAGTACATTCCGGTACCCATCAACGAGGTAATGCTTGATTGGTTCGTCATCCCGAACAACGAAGACTCAGCGAAAGGAGAAGAAGAGAAGAAAACAACAGCAGTGCTTCTTGTTGCGATCCACAATGAAGTACTTACCAATTACAATACCATCGTAGAGCAAAGCGGTCTTACGACAGATTTTTTTGAGATAGAGATTTTCAGCACGATCCGCTCTGTGTTAAGTCAAAACAATACTCCCGCAATGATCGTTGATATCGGTGCGGCAACCACAAAAGTATATATTGTTGAATTTGGCATAGTGCGCGTTTCGCACATCATCAATCGCGGTTCACAAGACGTCACACACGGCATTGCAAAAGCGATGAACATGTCTTCGGCAAAAGCGGAAGAACTGAAACGAAGTGAGGGGCTTGGTGAGAGCACTCATGATGTAAGGCGCATTGCTTTGTTGACACTCGATTATATATTTTCAGAAGCTAATAGGGTACTATTAAATTATCAAAGGAAAAACAACAAA
>JANQMM010000004.1 GCA_028280145.1 Minisyncoccota bacterium
TCTGACACCTTCCCCTCAACCTTCGCGCCGGAAATGATCGGCGTTCCTACCTTCGTATTTTTTCCATCATCAGTCAAAAGCACTTGGTCAAATACCACCTTATCTCCTTCCTTGTGTTCGTCGGAAAGCTTCTCGATCTTTACCACATCGCCCTCTGCGACCTTATATTGCTTTCCACCCGTCTGTATTACTGCAAAATTAGCCATAATGGGTCATATCATACCCCATTTGATCTGATTTGCAAGAGCGACAGAGAGCAACTCCTAATCCCCTCTTTCCGGCTTTGAGAGGGCAAGCGGGTCAATATCAGCCGATTCTCCGGTGATCTTGAGCACATCTTTGTCTACCTTCGACAGCTCCTTATACCCGGCATTATAGTGATTGACTGCCGTCGAAAGAGTATTCCCCAGTTTGTTATAAAACTCATCGTATTTATGAATATGTTTGCCAAGCTTTTCAACATTCTTGATGATATCTTGTGCTTTTTCCTCGATCTCAAGAGCTTTAAGACCCTGGAGTACCGTTTGTAAATATGCCAGAAATGATGTCGGCGAGACGATAATTACCTTATACTTGCTGGCGGCTCGTTGGATAAGGCTCTCTTCGTCCACTCCTACTTTGTTTGTAATAAGGTCATAATATATCCCTTCAGACGGGATAAACATAAAAGCAAAATCTGTTGTGTGTTCTTCGGGGCGGATATATTTTGCTGTTTCCTGAATCCGTAGCTTTAAGTCATTTATGAAAAGTTTTTGCAGTTTCCCCTTTTCGGCCTTATCGCTTTCATTGACCATTCTGTTGTAGTTTTCAAGCGAGAACTTAGAGTCGATCGGGACGATCTGTTTCTTCACTTTTACCACCGCGTCCACGATCTCACCATTCTTAAATCCATATTGCATCTCATAACTCCCGGACGGCAGGACATTCTTTAAGACGGTTTCCAAGTAGTATTCACCGAGCACGCCTCGCTGTTTGGGATTCTTTAAGATGTCTTGTAGATTTTGCAACTGATCGGCAAAGGAGACCACCTGCTTATTTGTGTCATCAAGTTTTGTAAGTCCTTCAGTTACTTCTTTGATGATGCGGTTACTCTCTCCCATCTGTGTCTTCAATGACTCATGCATTTGCTTGCTTGACTCACTTATCTTCATATCTACCGTCCTGGTAAGCTCTTGGAGCTGCTGTTGTAGCATAAGCATGCTTTTATCGTCTTCCTTTGGCTCATCTTTTTTGCGACCTAAAAAGAACCATAAAAGTAGTCCGTTAAGAAGCAAAAATGCTCCGCCGATTACAACGGTAAGTATCGTGGTTAATTCCATAAAGCAGATTATAACACGCTTTAAATACATGCATGTTTCTGCTAGGATACTTTCATATGACACTACACGAACAAATAAACAAGGAAATGGTCGAGGCAATGAAAGCAAAAGAAGAGGTGCGCCTCTCTGTCCTTCGAGACCTTAAGACCGCATTTATGAACGAACTCGTTGCAACAAAGAGAAAGCCTGACGAGAAGCTCTCTGATGAAGAAGCGATAACGGTTATCAAGCGCAAAGCAAAACAACGCGAAGATTCAATAAAGCAATTCACTGACGGGGGCCGCGCAGAGCTTGCCGACAAAGAACAAAAAGAATTGGAAGTGCTGAAATCCTATCTCCCCAAGATGATGTCAAAAGACAAGATACTTGAGATCGCCCAGGCAAAGAAAAACGAACTTGCTCTTGAAGATAAAAGTAAAATGGGCATGCTTGTGGGTGCGGTCATGAAAGAGACCAAAGGTGAAGCTAGCGGCAAAGACGTAAAGGAAGTGGTTGAATCTCTATTCTAGGCCCCAACTGAGCCATATACTTGACAACTTGTGTTTTTTCTGCTACGATTTCGGCAGGATAACACACAGGGTCACGATCATGCCAACAAGCAGAAGTTTCGACGAGTGGGTTTCACACGTTGAGGCACTTGCAGAGTCACGCGGCCTCACAACGACAGCGGCGACTGCAACGCTCCTTAGCGATGCGAACTTGCGACCGAAAACACGTGCCCGCCTTGAACGGGAATTGTGCA
Source organism: Minisyncoccota bacterium (assembly GCA_028280145.1). Lineage (GTDB taxonomy): Bacteria > Patescibacteriota > Minisyncoccia > Phycocordibacterales > JACZSL01 > JANQMM01. The sequence continues at coordinate 2,062 of JANQMM010000004.1, forward strand.
CTTATTTCCGAACCGGGGAACGTCCCGTGCGTAAAAGTTCGTCAAAGCGCAAGTCGCCTCGACGCGTCGTACCACGCGGTGCATTCCACGCAGAGCACCGAAATCCGAGTGACTGAAATGATCTCGGGAACTGGAGCGCGGCCTACAACTGGGTCGCGCTCTTTACCTTTTCAAGTGACCACGCATCGCGAACCAGGTATCGTCCAATCCGCGTTCGACGCAGACTCAGGGTCACCGCAGGATACCCCAGCCGCTTCCCTATCTCCTCTACAACAGAGCGAACATATACACCACTTGCAACCTCAAGTCGAATGGTAAAGATGCCTGTGCCCAGGTCAGGACGTAAAAAGAGTAGCTTTGCCTGATAGATACGCATATCGCGCTCCGGCGCTTCAAACACTTCGCCCTCGCGCGCCTTTTTATACAAACGCTCTCCATCCACCTTTACCGCAGAATACTTTGGTACCGGAAGCCGCACGGTGCCTTGAATATCTCGTAGTACTTGTTTGATGGTGTCTTTGTCGAGCTTGCCTACTTCTTTTTGTTCCATGATCTCACCCTCCATGTCGCCGGTAGTACGAGACTCTCCCAATTTGATATCGACAGTATAGCGTTTCTCCAATTTCAAAAAGCGATCCAATCGCTTTGTTCCCTCTCCTACACCAACGATAAGAAGTCCCGAGGCCAGCGGGTCAAGTGTGCCCGCATGACCAACCTTCGGCACGGAACTATCCGGATAGAGTTCTTTGTGTTTACGACGCACCTCCTTCACGACATCAAATGATGTCATGCCTTTTGGCTTATCGATAAACAAAGTTTCTTTCATGCTTTCAGGTTACTGTATATAGACCTCTCTGTGAAGAAGTGTCATAGAGACTGTAGCAATTGCGGCAAAAATGAAGGTTGCCGTAATACTAAATGTTGCCGCAAGCCAAATTGAGACCAGCACCATGAAGCCCCGCCCCATATTGACCGCCAATTCTTTCAAAACAGTATACTCGTCAATGTAGTGACCATTGTCGGATGCCTGATCATACGTGGTGATATCGAAGCTCAGACGATTTACCATGCGCCCGACCCTGTGATACGTATCGGCGACAAAGATCTCAAAGCCGGTATCAATAAAGACTTTGACAAGCCAACCGGTCGTTGAGAGAAAGGAACCAAACTTGAGTAGTTTTTTGCGATCAAACCTATCTTCAAGATCACCCAGAACAAAACGAAGAGTGATGAGTAAGAAGATCGTAAGCGACGTGACAACACCGATTGCAACATACTTGCCGTCAAGCAACAGATATATGAAGATCGGCCAAATGGCAATACGCACCACAGTTTGAATGCCGTCACCGAATTGAGCAAGTACAAGCGGCCGGTTTTCCTTATTAAACAATTCTTTAAAGGTCTCAAGATACCCGAAACTGAACTCTTCTCGTGTGTCCTGAATGAAGAGAAGCGGAATAGCGGAGAGGAACATAAAAACAGTAGAGAATATGAACATGGTGTCGAATCCATAACTTGCGATGATGATCCCTGAGATGATCGGCGTAAACGTCAAAAGTATTTCCGAGAGATTAAGCAGAAGTGACATTTGTTTTCCTCTGTTTTCTTTGTTCGTGAACTTTGCAAAATCAATATTATACGGCGCCCAATACAGCGAGCGGTACAGCACAACAAAGAGAATAAAGCCGGCCAAAGCAAGTGTTTGGTTGGTCTCCCAGAAAAGAAGTGAGATGTAGGCAAACGGATGAAAAAGCACGGCAATGATCATCAATTTCTTCATCCCCACATGTCGTATGAGCATTGCAGAAATTGGTGTGAGCACCACGAAAAGCAGATAAAGAGGAGCGAATATAAGCATAACTGCCGTAAATGACTGGTTGAACTGTTCGTAAAAATAAAGTGCGGTAAAAACAGAAAGAGCGCCGATTGCCACCTGCATCAAAAGCCTGCTTGTATAAAGATAGATCAGATTCCTGCTCAAGTGCAGATTCTTATAATATTCTCTGATGTCAAAATCAAAATAGTGTTTCATGTTCCCTGCTTACCGGTTGAATAACGAGAATATAAAAAATACATATAGTGTCGTAAACACCAAGCCTTCAGCGCGGCCTAAGGTGTAGTTCTTGCCCGTAAACATGAACGTGAACCACAAAAGCGCCGAAATGATCACAAACGAAACATCAAAGAGTAGTGAGCCTTCAACAATAGGAGTTTCACGAATAAGACCGGTCACACCAAGTACTCCTAGGAAATTAAAAACACTTGAACCGACAATGTTCCCTACTGCAATGCCGTATGATTTTTTCGCAAGCGCCACAGTTGAGACGACTAACTCCGGAAGAGACGTGCCGAGTGCAATGACGGTAAAGCCGATCACTGCCGGACTTACTCCAAACACATCAGCGATCACAACAGCGCCATCAACCACCCAATTCCCTCCGATAAAAACGCCGACCAGACCACCGATGATATACACTGCGGCAGTAAAAAATGTTACTACTTCAAAATCAAGGTTTTCATGCGCCTCGTCCCAGCGACGGATCATCTGTATGAGCCATGCCAAGAAGAGCGCGACCAGAATGCCGGCTTCAGGAGTAGTAATGCCATAAAATGACGGATCGCCAAGAAGCGGGAAAAGAATGACCGCGCTTGTGATAAATGTAATGAAAACGAATGCAAGCAGATCGCGAAGTATCCATGAGCGATGCATGATGATCGGCGAAATGATCGCCATAATGCCAAGCACCATAAGCACATTGAAGATATTGCTTCCCAAAACGGTTGCAATTCCCACGTCATTATTGCTGAAAACAGACGCCAGGTTTATGGAAAATTCGGGAATTGAAGTCCCGATACTGACAACAATAGCCCCGATGAACCAGGTGGACACCTTGAAGATATTCGCTGTTGCAACAGCGCCATGAACCAGTATTTGTGCCCCCTTTATTAAGACAAAAAAACCTAAACCAAATAGGACCAATGAATTAAACAATTCCATAGCGGATATATGAAATTGTAACAAACTTATACTTAATGCGTCTGTAAGTTATTCCAGACAATGCATGTATCTTGAAATAAAGTGATTCGTATATTAGGATAAAGCGCACTGAAACAACATGGAAGTCTGGTCAAAACAATCTTCCCAGTTGTTTTAAGGCCCTATCGTCTAACGGCTAGGACATATCCCTCTCACGGATAAAATCGGGGTTCGATTCCCCGTAGGGTCATGGAT
>JANQMM010000029.1 GCA_028280145.1 Minisyncoccota bacterium
ACCTTCTGCTTCGACTCCTGAAAAAAGTGTTGGCGTCGTATTTGTCGGATTCGTGCATTTGCACATTTCACCAAGCGCAACACCATGCCGGCACACAAACTCTTCTCGAGAAGCAATTCTTCCCGTAAAGGTATCGCTTTTTAGTACAAAGTACCGTCGTGTTGTTTGCCACATGGTTGAATGAAGTGCCAGTGGTTTGAACGTACTCAGATCATCGTGGTCGATATTCCAAGTAACATCAAGCGTCGGGGCACATGTGGACACAACGCCAATGCGGTGTCCGTGGTAATATTCGTTCATACCGCGACCTCGCAATGCAAGTGATCAGAATCTACTGTCGTTATATCCTCACGACTCGCAAAAGTCAATCAGGTCACAGAGAGACAACTTTGCTATACTTACAGGCATGGTTATTTTTTGGGCAACTGTTTTCGTAATTTCACTTATCTTTCTTGTAAAAGGAGCAGACTGGCTACTTGATTCCTCAGACAAGATCGGTCGTGCCGCGGGCCTTTCTCCTTTCATCATCGGGGTGCTTATTGTGGGTTTGGGTACGTCTCTTCCCGAACTTGCTTCGTCCATTGCCGCGATTATCGCAGATACGCCGGAGATCGTGACCGCAAATGCCATCGGTTCCAATATTGCCAATATCTTTCTTGTCATTGGACTTGCCGCTGTGGTTGGCGGCGGACTTGGCGTCTCAAAAAATCTCATTGACTTGGACATTCCGCTTCTTGCCATTGCCACAGCACTTTTTACCGGCATCGCGATCGATCAGAACATTGTTTTTGGGGAAGCGATCATTTTAATCGCACTTGTTGCTATTTACATAACGTATGTAGTTCAATACTCCGAGGAAAAAATGACGGAAGAAAAAAGCAAGCGACCAAAAGTGGCAAGGCGCGATATACTTTTCTTTTTTATTGGGCTCGGTGCTCTGATCGGCGGTGCCAAATATCTGATCGACTCTGTTGTCGCTATTTCAGTTGAGTTGAATGTTGCAGTATCGGTGATCTCTCTTGTTGCAGTTGCTTTTGGTACATCACTTCCCGAGCTCATTGTTTCATTGAAGGCTGCAGTGAAAGGGCAAGCTGAGGTGGCTCTTGGTAATATTTTTGGCTCAAATGTGTTTAATTTGCTGATTGTGGTTGGTGTACCGGGTCTGTTTGCGACACTTCCAATTGATGACATTACGTTTATGCTTGCGCTTCCGACAATGGTGGCGGCAACACTTCTGTTTTTGGTCTCAGGAATTTCCCGGAAGGTACACCCGTATGAAGGGGCAATGTATCTTGTTTTCTACCTGTTCTTCCTCGGCAAGATTTTTGGGATTATCTAACATCAGGAGACGCTAGATGTCTCCTGGTGTTATAGTAATGTCATGAATGATCACTGTAGTTATTTCAGAGACAAAAAAATAACCGTCATGGGCCTTGGTTTGCTTGGCCGAGGTGTGGGTGATAGTCGCTTTTTGGCTGAATGTGGCGCCAAGCTTATCATTACAGATCGTAAAAACTCGGAAGAACTTGCAACATCTGTACGAGAGTTGGAGGGTTTTAATAATATTACATTCGTACTTGGAGAACATCGAAAAGAAGATTTCATCGATCGCGATTTTATTCTTAAAGCCGCAAGCGTACCGCTTCATTCGGAATTTATTGCGACCGCTGAAGAACACCATGTGCCGGTTGAAATGAGTGCCAGCCTTGTTGCAAAGCTCTCACGCGCAACAATCGTTGGTGTGACAGGGACACGCGGAAAATCAACCGTAACACAGCTCATTTATCACGTTCTACAAAAACAAAAAAGGCCTGTGCATCTTGCCGGCAATGTGCGTGGCATTGCAACGCTTCCGATACTGAAAGAGGTTACGGAGGGCGATATTGTTGTGATGGAGCTTGACTCTTGGCAGTTGCAAGGATTCGGCACATCACATCAAAGTCCTCACATAAGCGTGTTTACAGCATTTTTTCCCGATCATCTTGATTACTATAAAGACATGCAGACATATTTCAATGACAAAGCAAATATATTCAAGTATCAAAAAAGTACCGATATTCTTGTTATGTCGCCACAGGCACGAATAGCGATCGATACATATTACCAGGGGCCAATAAATAGCGAAAAGATCGTTATCGACCCGCTTCCGATACACAACAGACAACTTTCAGGAGTACATAACAAGTACAATGCGGCGTGTGCATTTGAGGTGGCAAAACAATTAGGTATGGAGCAAAAGGATATTCTGGAGGCGATCGATACGTTTGAGGGTGTCGAGGGACGTTTACAGTTTGTGAGGAATATTAAGGGAGTCAGTATCTACAATGACAACAACGCAACAACACCTGATGCCACTATTGCGGGACTGAAAGCACTTTCTCGAGATCGTAGTATCGTGCTCATAATAGGCGGCAGTGACAAAGGTCTTGATATGTCGGAACTTGTATCAGAAATTCCAAAGCATTGTAAGGGCATCGTGCTCTTTGAGGGGAAAGGGACTGAAAGGATCCGCTCACAGATACACGCGCTTGATGGTGTTGTGGTAAAAGAATCAGTAGATCTGGAACAAACCATTCAGTACGCCCTCAGCATGGCACAAGAAGGAGATGTAATACTGTACAGTCCCGCCTTTGCGTCTTTCGGGGCATTCAAAAATGAATACGATCGCAATGACCAATTCCTCAACATAATCAACACCTTGGCCTAGATACGTTCTAGGCCAGGGTGGTTTCGGTCTTTCGAAATATAAGGTATATTCTTATGGTCACTAGAAGGGAAATCTCTATGAGTGAAATACATAACAGGAGAATATTACCACGTCTATAATCGCGGGACAGACAAGCGAAAGGTCTTTCAGACAAAACAGGATTACACCAGGTTTCTCAACTCATTGAATGTATTTAATACTTTTGATCGAGTAGACCATACAAACAGAATTTTGTCGAATTCTGGCCTAGAACGTATCTCGACCAATTTGGATTCTATTGTTGAGGTCGTGGATTACTGTCTCATGCCAAATCATTTCCATTTGATACTCAAGCAGTTGAAAGATGATGGAATATCTAAGTTTACGCAGAAGGTTAGTATCGCACATACTCAATATTTCAATTTGAAATATGATCGAAGTGGTGTTCTGTTTCAGGGTAGAACGAAGGCAAAACATGTTAATTCTCAAGAATACTATCAATATCTTATAGACTACGTTTACTTTAATCCCATTGACCTTATTGAGTCGGGATGGAAAGAAAACGGGATTAGGGATATAAATAAGGTTATTGATTTCTTGGACAATTATCGGTGGACGAGTGGAAAAAATCATGTCAGGTTCAAAGATCAACTCGTGGCCTAGATACGTTCTAGGCCAGGGTGGTTATGAAAATGGATGTAAGTAAGATACAAAAAGTGCATTTTATTGGTATTGGGGGCATCGGTCTTTCGGCTATTGCGCGTATGATGCTCATGGAAGGCAAAACAGTGACCGGCTCTGAGCTATCACCCGGGCTTGTAACCGAGGTTTTAAGTGATGCGGGTGCAACGATATTTGAAGGACATGCGGAAGAGAATCTTACGGAAGACACGGATCTGGTCATTTATACGATCGCGGTCCCTGATGATAATCCGGAATATAGAAAAGCAAAAGACCTGGATATTTCGATGATGACATACCCTGAGGCGCTTGGGGCTCTTTCGAAGGGTAAGTACGCTATCGCAGTTGCGGGGACACACGGCAAAACGACAACAACAGGAATGATCGCGCAAGTGATGCTTGAGGCGGGACGTGATCCGTCAGTGGTGATTGGTAGCTTTCTTAAAGGCTATAAGAGCAATTTCTTAGCCGGAAAAAGTGATCTACTGATCGCTGAGAGTTGCGAATACAGACGTTCTTTTTTGCATATGAATCCTAATATTTTGGTGATCACAAATATCGAAGAAGAACACCTTGATTATTATACAGACCTTAAAGATATCCAAAGTGCCTTTATTGAACTCGTAAAGAAGATTCCTGAAGATGGATACTTGGTTTGTAACCCGAAAGACCCACATGTCATGCCTGTTGTAAAAGAAGCATTTTGCCACATTGTCGATTACACAATGGAGAAACTTTTTTTCGAGTTGCAGGTACCGGGAGAGCACAACGTTGAAAATGCCAAAGCGGCAATTGCGGTAACACATCTGCTTGACGTGCCGCGCGAAAGCATTACCGAAACACTCACTCGCTTTTCCGGCACATGGCGAAGGGCTGATCGTTTGGGAGAAACAAAGAAAGGAGCCCTTGTATACGACGACTATGCTCATCATCCTGATGAGGTAAAAACAACGCTCAAAGGTTTTAAAGAACGATTTTCCGATAAAAAAATCGTCGTAGCATTCCAGCCACATCTCTACTCGCGCACAAAAATTCTTTTCAACGATTTTGTAAATGCCTTTGCATACGCAGACGAGATCATTATCCTTCCTATTTATGCCGCACGCGAAAAAGAAGATGAAACGATCAACGCTGTTATGTTACGAGATGCGCTTAGCAAGAAAAATCCAAAAACGCTCTATATACCGGATTATTACGAACTCGAACAACATTTAGATACTGAATACGGTCGCGGAGATCTTATTATCACAATGGGAGCCGGCCCTATTAACCAAGTAGCTGAAAACCTAACAGTGTGGCAAAAAGAGACATAATCCTTTACAAAGTTTTCAAATGAAGTTGAGCTGAGCTCACTTGCTGATAGCCGGGCGAAAGCCCGGCTACTCTTTTTATACAGAACTGTTAGTATGCATGTATGACAAAGCTCTATATAGTCGCAACACCAATCGGGAACCTTGAAGATATCACGTATCGGGCGGTGCGTGTGCTTTCCGAGGTCGACCTTATTCTCTGCGAAGATACTCGAATTACCAAGCGCTTACTTGATAAATACGGCATCAACACGCCGCTTGAAAGCTATCACGCGCATACTTCAGAAGGAAAGCATAAATATATTCTTGACGTCGTGCTCGGTAAAAAAGATGTTGCACTTGTCTCTGATGCTGGAACACCTACCATTTCTGATCCGGGAGTAAAGATAATCGAACTTGTACGTGCTCATCCGGAATTGGAAGTCGAGATCATAACTGTTCCCGGAGCAAGCGCCGTCACTTCAGCTCTTTCCATATCGGGATTGCCATCCTCTGAATTTTTATTCTTGGGTTTCCTTCCACATAAAAAGGGACGTAAAACACTTTTCGAAGAGATCGCTCAGAACAAACGAACGGTAGCTTTCTATGAGTCGCCACATCGTATACAGAAAACACTTAAACGTTTGGAGGAGTCACTTGATGAAAAAAGAGAGGTCGTGGTCGCCCGTGAGCTTACAAAAATACACGAACAGACCATTCGAGGGTCTGCCCGAGAAGTCGGCCTTTATTTCGAGTCACACCCCGAGAAGGTGAAAGGGGAGTTTGTGGTCATCGTAAGTGCTCGCTAGATTGCGGGCATATTTTAAGCTATACTTAATGCGATATATTGAGATAGAGTCTGGTTTATGACAAAGGATGTAGGGATTTTGATACTTGGATTATTGGTTGCCGCAACACCATTTCTTGGCTTTCCGACAAGTTATGAAAGCATTATTTTTGTTGTTGCCGGTCTTGCCATAGCTATGTTGGCATTTCTTATTCGAGGTGATTTTGATCTATTCTCAATTGAACGGAATACGGATACGTTTGTAGAGAACGGTACACAAAAGAACGCCGTCGTTGGTGACGGCATTCATACAGAGGGGACGGAGCACGATCATGGCAAGGAAGAGTCGACACATTAGGGCTGGCACACTGAAAGTTTTTGCACTTTCTCTTTTTGGTATCACAGTGCTTCTTGTGGCGCTGTCTTTTTCATACTTCTCAGCTCCATACTTGACATCGACCGTGTACAGTTCACCGATTATTTCTGATGCCTTAAAAGATCAGAAACCTCTTCCAGTTTCGAAACCTGTCGTTGATGCGTCTGATTTGGTGATACATATGCCAACTCCGGAATACGTTCGCTCTATTTACATGTCACAGTGTGTGGTTGGCACACCAAGTTTTCGCAAAGACTTGGTGGCGCTCGTTGAAGAGACGGAACTTAATTCAATCATGATCGATATCAAGGACTACACAGGGAAAATTGCATTCACCACAAGTAATCCAAAACTGGCACACGCTGTTTCAGACCAATGCGGAGCCTACGACATGAAGGAATTCATTCGTATGCTAAATGAAAAAGGGGTCTATGTTATCGGACGCATCACGGTATTCCAGGATCCATACTACACCACGGTATTTCCACACTTGGCGGTCAAAAAAGCGAGCGCAACGAGCACCCTTTGGGCTGACTACAAGGGTCTTCATTTCATTGATGCCGGAGCGACTGAATTTCATGACTACATCATTGAACTTGCAAAAGAATCGTTCCGTATCGGGTTTGACGAACTTAATTTTGATTACATTCGATTCCCGTCAGACGGCAACATGCAAGACATCTATTACCCCTTTAGCGAAAGTATCGTAGAGGGGAATCCTGAAACAGGGAAAGCGGAAGTGGTTGAGCGCTTTTTTGCATATTTGCACAGGCATTTAAGCGAATTTGTCGTGCAGTCCCTAGATGCCGATGGAGATGTACAAGAAGCAAGTCCGATCACCTCAGCTGACCTCTTTGGGATGGTAACGACAAATACTGACGACCTAAATATCGGACAACAACTTGAGCGCGCTCTGCCATATTTTGACTTCATTGCACCGATGACCTATCCGTCGCACTATCCAAGCGGATTTAATGGATGGGGCAATCCAAATGATCACGTTTATGGCGTACTTAAATTCTCAATGGATGAAGCGGTAAAGCGAACAATCGCGACAACAACTATTGTACAAACATTTACCAATCAGCGTATCGGAACATCAACCCCGGCTCTTTACACTCATTTAGGATATGATCCAAATGTACTTCGTCCGTGGCTACAAGACTTTGACTATGGCGGCGACTATGATGTTGAGGAAGTACGCGCACAAATTCAGGCGGTATACGACGCGGGGCTTAATTCCTGGATGCTTTGGGCACCAAGCAATCGCTATACAAGAGGGGCACTCGAACCCTTTTACTCCGAACAAGCGGTATCCACTACGAGTACGAGCATTTAGTTGACCCTTACATCGACATTTGCTATTCTCTCCTGCGGGCTTGTTCCGCTTTTTTTTTTATTTTTACTTTCAAGAGGGAGTGCGTATGTCCGCAGAAGTGTTGTTGTTTGAAGGAAGACTGATAAAGGCAGAAAGGGAGGATCGAAGAAAGTATTTCGAGATGATCAGCGCGCATATCGTCTCACTCAAAGGACCTGACTTCAAGAGATGTGCAGGTAAGCAGTTCCTGTACGCCTTCATGGTGTCTTCGCGAAGAACGCAGGCACAGTGCCTCATCGAAAATCTGAAGGCAAAACTCGACATTGTTCCAGATTCGATGTTGCCGCACGCAAAAGAAGAATCGTGGTATCGCGACATCGTTGCGGAGATTGCTTATCTCGAAAGCTTTCTCAAAGCCGATCAAGCAGATAACAAAGGGCAAGAAGTCGAGAAAGCCGCGTGAGATGTCATGTGCACGCAGAAGCCCCGCCTACGGCGGGGCTTCTTTATACCCAAATATTCCTTGCGAGCCTCGTTATTTTGGATTATTTTGAAGATAGTACTACGGTCGATTGGCGGCCGTCTGAAAGGAGGTGATCCAAGTCAGTAAGGGTTTGTACTTGCAACCTCTTGCGATCCCGGGAGTCTCAACCGCTTCCCCCGACCTTCTTCAGTGATAGAGGAGAGAAGTTAGCGCCTATCTTAGATCGGATTTCGCACGTAAACACTTTTCCCTTTCACAAGGCCCGGACCTCCGGGCCTTTGAGCATTAAAATTCTTCACTTTTACGCTATACTTAGGGCACTATGGATCCGGAACGAATCACCTACTTCGCGCAAACAGACATGCGCGCCCGCCGAGACAGGTTCGGTATAAAAGCAAAAGATCGTGTAAAACACATGTACGTTATTGGTAAGACGGGCATGGGAAAATCAACGCTTCTTGAGAATCTGATCATTCAGGATATTCAAAATGGTGAAGGACTTGCCATGATCGACCCACATGGGGCAAGTGCTGAAACGATCCTGGAATATATTCCTGAAGAGCGCATTGATGACGTTATTTACTTTGCGCCGTTTGATCTTGATCATCCGGTGGCATTCAATGTCATGGAAGACGTGGGCTACGACAAGCGACATCTTGTGGTCTCGGGTCTTATGAGTGCATTTGAGAAGATCTGGGAGGATGCGTGGAGCGCTCGAATGGAATATATCTTAACCAACACACTTCTTGCCCTCCTTGAATATCCCGATGCCACTATGCTTGATGTCAATCGCATGTATTCGGATAAGGTCTTTCGTAAGAAGGTGATTGATAATGTTTCCGATCCTTTGGTGAAGGCGTTTTGGGAAGGGGAATTTGCAAACTTTACTGACCGATACGCACAAGAAGCGACTCCTGCTATCCAAAACAAGATCGGGCAATTTACCGGCAATCCACTCATTCGAAACATCATCGGGCAGCCGAAATCGAGCTTTGATCTGCGGGACGTTATTGATAACCAAAAGATATTCATTTGCAACCTTTCAAAAGGATTAGTTGGTGAGACGAATGCCAACCTCCTTGGAAGTATGCTTATTACGAAGATATACCTGGCTGCTATGAGCCGGGCTGATGTGGATGAGCGTGCGCTCGGGAAACTGCCAAATTTTTATTTCTATGTCGACGAGTTTCAATCGTTTGCAAATAAGAGTTTTGCCGATATTCTCTCCGAAGCCCGAAAATA
>JANQMM010000046.1 GCA_028280145.1 Minisyncoccota bacterium
CGTAACGCAAAGGTCCGCGGTTCAATCCCGCGAGGTGGCTCAAATCAAGAACATCCCATGGCCTAGATCGTTTCTCGACCATGGGTTTGTTTAGGTTAGGTTTCAATGTACAGGTCTGAGGACAATCTCTTCCTAACTCTTAACCTTTCTTGACTTTAGTATCGAAAAGAGCCCGCGACCACAATCTTGCGACTGCGGTTGCGGGCTGGCTTTTTGTGCTCTTTTCACTTGCGGAAGCTTTGCGTGATTCTCCACACGACCACGATTACAAACGCAAGAACGTAGGACGGAATGGCTCTTACAGCAATGTTGAAGACGAAGGCATACCCCCATCCTATTTGCTCTACAGCCTCCAATCCGAAAGCTGTGATGACGACCAGGGGTAGAATGGTCGCGAAAGCGAGGCATGTGATAGCCCCGATGTTCAAGAACTTCTGGCCCCAATCGATCTCTGCGGTGTGTGTTCCGGGCATGTCTCACCTCCTGTTGGGTCGCCTGGTCATTACTATATTAATTCCTACCAAAGCACAACAGGTGTGTCAAATGAACGTAACAATTCCTTTCGTTGGTCTGAACTCAAAAAACGTGGTTGTGTATTTGGTATACTGAGCAGGTGACCAAGGATGAGATACAAAACCGAATAAAAGAAATTGAAGCGGCCATGAACCAGCCTGACTTCTGGAACGACTCGGAAAAGGCCCAAGAACTCATCAGAGAGCTCCAAGAACTAAAGATACAGGCCAAGGGTGGCACAAAGTATGATAGCGGGGGTGCTGTTATCACTATTTTCTCAGGCGCAGGTGGAGATGATGCAGAAGATTTTACCGGCATCCTATATCGGATGTATGAAAAATATATTCGCAACAAAGGGTGGGAGAGTTTCTTATTGCACGAACACCCAAATGATCACGGAGGGTATCGAAACATCACATTTGAGATACGAGGGAAAGGTGTATATGGTACATTGCGCCATGAATCAGGTGTGCATCGTCTTGTGCGCATCTCACCGTTCAATGCAAAAAGCCAACGACATACATCATTCTCTATGGTAGAAGTAATCCCAAAACTTGAGGATATAAGTGGTGTAGAGATGAATGAAGATGATCTTGAGATCAGTTATGCGCGCTCAGGTGGCCCCGGCGGACAGAATGCAAACAAAAGGGAAACAGCCGTGCGCATTTCCCACAAACCGACAGGTATCAGCACACATGTCGATAGCGAACGCAGTCAATTGCAGAACAAAGAAAAAGCACTTGCGATCATCAAAGGGAAACTCTTCCACAAACAAGAAGAAGACAGAAAAAAAGAAGCAAAAGGGTTGTCTGTTTCCGCAACCGTTGATATCGAATGGGGGAATCAGATCCGTTCATATGTGCTTCATCCGTACAAGATGGTGAAAGACCACAGGACGAGTGTAGAAGTAAGGGATATCAACGCTATTTTGGAAGATGGTGAGTTGGACATATTCATAGACGCAAGTAGGGATTTGGATTAAAATAGATGATATATAGATTCCGATGATATATTTCGACAACGTCTCAAAGATCTACAATAACAATTCATTTGCCCTCGAAGAGGTCAATTTTTCTGTTGAACCACAGGAATTCATCTCCATCGTTGGTCATTCGGGTGCGGGCAAGACAACACTTTTGAAGATGTTGCTTGCAGAAGACAAACCCACACAAGGCTCCGTTTTTTTTGAATCAGCGGACATTCACTCACTTCCAAAGAGTAAACTTGCACGCTTTCGCAAGCGTGTCGGGACTATTTTCCAGGATTTCAAATTGCTTCCACAGAAAACAGCATACGAAAATGTAGCATTTGCGATGGAAGTTGCCGGAAGAACCGACAAGGAGATCGAATCAGACGTGCCGCATGCGTTGAACTTGGTAGACCTTGAAGACAAGATGTGGCATTTCCCGCATGAACTCTCAGGAGGAGAGAAACAACGAGTTGCAATTGCGCGTGCCATCGTGAACCAACCGGACTTGATCATTGCAGACGAGCCGACAGGGAATCTTGATCCGATTAATACATATGACGTGGTTCAGATTTTGAAGAAGATCAATGATCTGGGCACAACAGTGCTTTTAACAACACACAACAAAGGAGTTATTGACTCACTTGGTCGAAGAGTGATCACTATCGATCAGGGAAGAATAGTTCGTGATGATCAGCATGGACGGTACGTCCTATAAATAAAAACGCGTGTTTTGGACAAATACCAAAAGAATATTGAAGTCCGGCTTTATTAGTTTTTTCAGGAACGGCTTTGTCTCACTTGCGGCCATTTTGGTGATGAGCATTACGCTTTTTGCCGTCGGGTCTCTTCTCTTTTCCGGTGCCCTACTTGAGGATTCTCTCAATGAACTGCGAAACAAGGTGGACATTAATGTATATTTCGTGACAACGGCTGAAGAAAGCGATGTTTTGGCAATGAAAGCAACGCTCGAGGGGCTTCCTGAAGTGCAAATTGTCGAATACACATCGAAAGACGAGGCACTTGCACGTTTTCAGGAGAAGCACAAAGACGACCAGCTAACACTTCAAGCACTTGAAGAGCTTGATGAGAATCCGCTTCGTGCCAGCCTTTCAATCCGCGCAAAAGAAACATCTCAATATGAAGGTATCGCTCGTTTTCTTGAAGGAGAAAGTGCGCTTTCGGTTGATAACGAACCGATCATCGACAACGTGAACTATTTTCAAAACAAAGAAGCGATCGACAATCTTACCGGCATTATCGATAACAGCGAACGCTCGAATCTGATGAAGACCATCCTGCTTGTTATAGTCTCTGTTCTCATTACCTTTAATACCATTACCCTTGCGATCTACAATTCACGTGAGGAGATCCGAGTGATGAAGTTGGTGGGGGCAGGAAACTGGTATGTACAAGGGCCGTTTGTGGTGACCGGAGGGATGTATGGTGTGGTCTCAGCGACTGCAGCTCTGCTCCTGTTCTATCCGGTGACGCAATGGTTCGGTCCAATGTTCTATCCGTTCAGTTTCCTCTCAAGTACTCAGGACATAAACTTGCTTGCTTATTACAGCAGTAATTTCTCTGAGATCTTCTTCACCACATTTGCAGTCGGAATAACACTCGGCATCATTTCAAGTTATCTAGCAGTAAAACGATACATCAATGTCTAAACGATGAAGAAAAAGGATCACAAATATATTTTCGTCATCGGGGGCGTGATGAGTGGGGTCGGCAAAGGGATCGCGACATCGGCAATCGGAAAAGTTTTGCAAGCAAAGGGGTTTAACATCAACCCTATTAAAATTGACCCATATTTGAATGTCGATGCGGGAACCATGAATCCGACGGAGCATGGAGAAACATTCGTGCTTCGCTCTGGCTTGGAAACAGACCAAGACCTTGGCAACTATGAACGCTTTCTTAACAAGGACTTGCGTAATGAGAATTACATGACAAGTGGCATGGTCTACCAATCGGTCATTGAGCGTGAACGCAACCTTGGGTACAACGGCAAGTGTGTTGAAGCAATCCCGCATATTCGTGACGAGATCATTCGGCGAATAGAGAAGTCCGCATCATTGAATGGCTCGGAGATTTCCATCATTGAAATTGGTGGTACTGTTGGTGACTACCAAAACATTATGTTCATCGAAGCTGCGCGCGTCATGAAAGGACACAACCCAAAGGATGTATTGTTCGTGATGGTGAGTTACTTGCCGATCCCGGGCAAACTCGGTGAAATGAAGACAAAGCCGACACAAAACGCTGTGCGCCAGTTGAATTCATACGGCGTGCAACCGGAACTCATCATTGCCCGAAGCTCGGAGCCGCTCGATAAAAAGCGAAAAGACAAGATCGCCATACAGTGTAATGTGACCCAAAAGCATGTGGTGTCTGCTCCGGACATTGAAAGTGTTTATGATGTGCCACTTCATTTCGAGAAGGGGAAGCTTGGCGACTCGGTCATGGAGCTTCTCCATATGCGCCCACGCAAAACATCAGGTCTTACAGCATGGCGCAATTTTGCAAACAAAAGTAAGCGACTGAAAAAAGAAGTGAACATTGCAATTGTCGGGAAATATTTTGACACGGGAAACTTTGTACTTTCGGACGCATACATTTCTGTGATCGAGGCCATCAAGTATTCGGCCTACAAGTTTGGCGCGAAACCAAAACTACACTGGCTTAATTCAAAAGAATTCGAGAACGGGAAGAAGAAAGTAGGTTCGCTTAAAGAGTTTGACGGTATTATCGTGCCCGGAGGCTTTGGAGAAACAGGCATTGAAGGAAAGCTACAGGTCATCAAATATGCACGTGAACACAAGGTGCCGTACCTCGGTCTTTGTTATGGCATGCAACTTATGACTGTTGAATATGCACGAAGCAAACTGCGCCTTAAGGATGCAAACACACTTGAAATAAATCCCGATGCCCGACACCTGGTTGTCGATCTTATGCCGGAACAAAAAGAGTTGCTCAAAGACAAGAATTATGGCGGTACAATGCGCCTTGGGGTGTATCCTGCGAAGTTGAAAGAGGGGAGTATCGCACACTCGCTGTATAAAGAGAAAAAGGTTGAGGAGCGGCATCGTCACCGCTATGAGATCAATCCCGACTACATAGAACGACTTGAAGCAAAAGGTCTGGTCTTCTCCGGCAGGTCACCCGACGGAAAGCTTATGGAAATTGCAGAGCTACCAAAGAAAGAGCACCCATTCTTTCTCGGAACACAGTTTCATCCTGAACTACAAGCACGTCCTCTGGCGCCACACCCCATCTTTAATGGTTTCGTGAAAGCAGTATTGAAATTTAACGAGTCAAAGTAGCGAAGAACACTTAAAGGGGCGATTCTTGTTTTGCTGTCTGTCGATCTTGCGCTTATTTCGTCAGGTTTGAACACGTGTGGTATAATCGTCGCCACAATTTGCCGGATCGTCTAATGGTAGGACACTGGTTTCTGGCACCAGTAATCTAGGTTCGAGCCCTAGTCCGGCAGCATAGTTTGTAAATCACCGTTTTTGGGTGCGTTTGCGATGATGTTATAAGGACTTTTGTACTTATAACTCAACACATTCTTATCTTTCACCTCTAAGTTCCAAAGTAGATTTTGGGCAATCTTGTGTTTTTGCTCTGGTTCTGCATTTCTAAATTCTGAAATGGCTTTGTTGCCTTCCAAAAATACACTTTTCGTGAGTTCCAAAGTATTCAGACGGGTGTTCGTATCTTGAGAGTAATTTTGCATTTCTGACTCGAGATTTTCTTTTTGTTTTTGAATGCGAGCAACTTCTTCTTTGTATAGTTCCTCGGCAATGAGTTCAGATGTGAACGATTGGAGTAATTTTCGCTCCTGTCGCTTTAGGTTCTCCAATTGGTTCTTGATATCGTTGAATGCCTGCTCGTTATCATCTTGGCTATTCTGGAGCTTCTCAAGACTTGCTTCATACATAATGTCGACTAGCTCTTCGTCGAATTTTATATTCTCTAGCGCTTTTTCAAAGAACTCATTAGCCTTCGATTCATTCAGGTATTCTTTGTGCTGATCACAGGCTCCTTTTCCATTGGTGCAATAGTAATAATCGTACATTCCTTTCTTGCGGGTAGCGGTCATCTGACAACCACAAACAGCACATCGCATTAGACCTCGGTAAGTGAAAAAGAGTTTCTCTTGGCGGGGACGATGGACAGTTACTTGCTTTTTAACTTCCTGCGATCTTTCGTACAACTCTTTTGAAATGATTGGCGTGTGAATGCCTTTGTAAAACTTTCCATCGCGTTCCATGAGTCCGTAGTAGAAAGTTTTCTTGATTATTCGCTCTATGGTGCTTTTCGGTAAATCGTATTTCTTTCTTAGGTCAGAAAAACTGTAATGACCACTCGCGTAATCTTCAAACAATCCTTTCACAACTTTTGCCTGTGATGGAATAACTTTGAGCGTCTTTGTGTTCTTATCATTTCGATACCCGTAAGGAGCGTGGTTCGGCCATTCACCACGTCGTAGCTTTTCTCTGTTTCCTCTTTTTACGTTTTCCGAAAGGTCTCGAACGTATTGATTAGACATTCCAAGTTCAACATACATCAAAAGGACATTATCAGTCGGTAGGTACGTTCTGTCGTGAGTTTGTATGAACTTTATTTGATTTGTTTGAAGCATCCACGAAATAGTTCCTGCATCGATTGGGTTTCGTGCAAGGCGATCTAGTTTCCAGCAGAGGATACCATCAATTTTCCCTTTAGCAACTTCTTTAACCATTTCTCCAAACAAAGGACGGCTTGGAGCTTTTGCAGACATTGATTCGCGGTATGTCTCCACAATTTCAATTCCATCACGCTGAGCAACTTTTCGTAGTTCCTTTTCTTGTGCATCAAGAGACATCACTTGGCGATCTTCTGACTCTGAACTTTTTCTACAATACAAAATGGCTTTCATGATTTTTTATCAATCGTTCCCTCGTATGCGCGATAGTAGATTCTTCCGAGCCACTTAGTCTCGTACTCGCGTTCACGCGTTGGTTCTAAATTAGATCCCTTACGGTCTATTTTGAAGTTATCCTTGAAAAATGCAACTGACGCTTCAGACGTAAGTGACACGGGCGACAAAGTGTTCCTACTACAACTATACGCCTTTTTTCCAAAGAGCCTTTCATCGTGCATTGCTTTGGACATGTACTTTGCCAAGTATCCAGATAAAGCTGTGCTTCCGTCTGTGGGGATAAGATCAACATATCCGTAGCCCCAGAGATTTTGAATAATACGGCTGTCTCGTTCTTCATTAATTATTCTTTGAGGTAATCGCCATACAAGAGAGTGAAAGTGAACCGCTCCTCGTTTCTGAAACTCTGGAACAGTAATCCAAATGATGTCTTTACCAAATACTTTTCGCATACGTACGAAGAACTCGGTATGCAATTTGTACGCATCAGAAATAGAAACACATTCCGCCATTGTGAGCGTAACCATACATGGAGTTCCAAGTATTTGTGTAGCTCTAACTTTTCTGCGAAATTGGAATACTGCACGTTTAATGTGTCGTTCTGACTTGTATCCTTTGTAAGGCTTTCTACGTTCCTTACGCTTTGATTTCTTTTGTGGGATAGGTGCTTTCTCATACTGGTAAATCTCGATCAGGTCTCCTGATTGGACTATTTTCTCGTATCGATGTTCAAAAGATTTCTTTTTCATCTTTTATTAAGTGGGACATATATCAAGTCTATATAGAGTGCAGTGGTGACTTCGGAGTTCCCTCAGAACACCCGCCCCTTTGCAAGGGTGCGGGTGTTCTGAGGGAAGAAATGACACATACAGCTCAGACAACGTTTCGAGGTAGGCGACGGCTTCGTCTTCGGACAACGAAAAATCGTACTTCCGGTGAAAGTACGAAATAGTTTTTTGTATTAATTTGTCTGAGAGACTCGATTTGTCCATGTACCGATACGGTACAAGTACTGAAAGACACAAATACGAAAAATGACCACTCAAATTAGAGCTTTTCGTAATGTGTTACCTTCCAGCGGATAAATCGGTGGGGTGAACCCTGGCCGTATACACAACTAGATATACATCGACAACTTTAGGTGGTGTGAGGAATCGGACCTCTCCTGTCTTCTGTAGTGACGTAATTGATAACTAGATATGTGACTGACAAGGTACTTGTGCTTATTAATACTGCCGTATTGGTCTTAAAGTTTCAAATATTGATCTTCTTGATTATTGTGGTGTTGTACGTATACTGCAACTGATGGCGTTTGATAAGAAAGAAATAAACAAAAAAGCAGAAGAATTCAACCTTAATCCACCAGACGTTGAAAAAGACTACATACAGAGCTGGATAATTAAAGAAATAGCTTCTGATCCAGTTCTATCTCACCAATTGACATTGAAAGGAAGTGGAGCGCTAAGAAAGTTGTATCATTCCGATACGCGTTTTGCGCATGATCTAGACTTTTCTTCACACACCCACATTGAAAAAGAGTTACTACACGAAAGACTAAAAGAAATCAGTAAAGCAGTTCAAGCGCAGACTGGAGTAAGGATAACCAAAGATATCAAAGTCGGAGATAAAAATCTACCAGAAGTAATGAACGTTGACGCGCTAGAGGCAAGAATTTACTTTGAAGGATTGTATGCGGACGGAAAGTTAGACCTCAAGACTCAAGTTGATGTAACAAGAGGAGAGCACTTTGTGTTGCCACCACAAAACCTAGAATTGATTCATCCTTATTCTGATTTCGCTCAATTTACTAGTACGCAAATTAGAGCTCAAAGGATAGAGGAAATAATTGCCACAAAATTCATCACATTGATTCATAGGCATAAGCCAGGTGATCTATGGGACTTGGTTTACAGTACTTTCGTAGCAAATCCCGAATCTTTGAATCGAGGTCAAATTGTCCGTGCTTTAATTGCAAAGACAAATTTTGGGAATTCTATAGAAGATGTAAAACAGTATTTTATGAGATTGCCAATCAAAGAAAAGTACGCGAAGACCTGGGGTGGGATATTAGTTCCGGCACGCGTAGCAATGAAATTTGATGATGTGCTCAATATATTTACAAGATCAATTTCTAGTTTCTTCGACGAATTTAGAACTCAAGCGAGCGGATTCTTCGGTGGAATAAAGGGGAATTTTTCAAATACATTCAGAGAAGACATCATTAGTTCAGGAAGACAGCATAAGCTCATTAAGATGACGTATTCCGACAAAGAAAGATTGATTGAGCCTTATAGGCTGGAATTTTACACACCAGAGCAAGACGGCGTTACGAAAGAGTACTTTTGGGGATATGACAGATCAGGAGGCACAAGTGATACTAAAAATATTAAAAGGTTCTTTTGCCACAAGATCCAAAAAGTTGAAACCACAAATGAAAATTTTGATCCTCAATGGGAAATTGAATTATAACTTTGATATACTGCATTTATGAAATCAATAATTATTTGCGGATCGATATCTGCGTCCGACAAAATTTTGGACATTCAAAAGGAATTAGAGGAAGCGGGTTTCTCTGTTGAGATACCTGCTGGCGTGAAGAAATACAGAGATAATAACTTCACTCATGTCTCTGAGCAGGAGATGGCTAGAGACAAAAAAGAAAACGATCTTATCAAAAAGTATTACGAACTTATAAAGGACTTTGACATTACTCTTGTGGTGAACGAAGAGAAAAAAGGAATCCCAGGGTATATCGGTGGTAACACATTCTTAGAAATGGGGTTTGCTCATGTGCTAGGAAAGCCAATTTACCTGTTAAATCAATTACCAGAGATTGGTTATCGGGACGAACTAGATGCCATGAGTCCGATCGTTATAGATGGCGATCTATCGAAAATTAGCAGTTAGCGAAGTTCCAACATCGTCCCATACAGCCAGCAATCGTGAAAATCATCTAACTTGGGGTGGTTTTTGTGCTGTGTATTCAGCAACTCAAATTTTAGATAAAATAGATACCATGAAAGTAATAAGTGGATTTGTGATTTCCATTCTTGCAGTTGTCTCGTTGCTGTGGATTTTCTCTGACAACATTTGGGATAGAACACCTAACGGCATCGCACAGAGTGGCGAGGAATACATGAGTGTTGTAGGTAACGCCCAGCAAGCAATTGGTTTTGTGATAGAGGCGGCGGATGACCCATTTGGGTTTGATCCTGTGGTATTTCATACATTGAGTGCAATCAACGAAACAGGTTTTGAAGTAACTGATATTGAGGGCAGGTTTGCAAACTTTGGTGTCATGCGGCAGATAGATGAAGTTCGTTCAGAACGGGTAATTGAAGAACGAGCAGTGTTACTTCGTGAAATTGGTGGGGGTGGACATGCAGAAGTAAATCGGAAGACGAGTGAAGTGGTTGCGCTACACCGAACCTCAAAAAATGCTGGAGATGAGCTCACTGAAGTTGAACTTGAAGCAAAGGTGCGAGCATTTCTCGGACATGTGTATCCGAACTTTCCACTGATTGAACCATCTCTCATGTTCGATCCGGGCATGAAAGGCGCGCGACTTAATAGTGGTAATTACTTTTTTAGATGGAATGATACAAGTCTAACTCTTCCTGACGGGTTAGTTATGGATATCCCACCATTTCTGCAAGTTGGTATCACGGCAACGGGCTACATCTTCAGTTACGAGAATACATTGCCACTCTATCAAAGTGCCCGTGCATTTTTACAAACTGATTTACCGATACCGGACGGATGGTACGCACATACATTAGGAGATAACAGCATCATACTGACACGATCTGAGGTTTTGCCTGACGTTGGCGCTACTGAAGGATACGCATACGGAGAGCAGATACATATTTCAAAAGGTGTATTTGATGGCAATATTGAGCAACTCGAAGATTGGTACTATCTTCGGTGGGCATTTGAAGATGCTGACCATTTGATACGAGACAGGGAACGAGTGCAGATTCGTGGTTTTGATGCGTTACGCATTGAGAGCGATGCGGCAGGAGCAAGCGGTGGTGTACTACGTTACTTTATTTTCACAGGCGATCAGTTCCACACACTTTCACTCTATCCATTTGACACTTCAAAGCATGTCGCAGAGTTTGAGGAGTTCGTGCAGAAGTACGCAGGAAAAATGGGGACAGAATCATAGTTTCGCTACTGAGCAAGGGTAACAACCCTTTGTCTGTGGTGTGAGGTATGAAATACTATACTCATGAGTTTTGAAAAACCAGATCTTTCTCTGCACGAAGAGCTCCCGGAAGACAGACCATTACGTATTCGAAATGTTTCGAGGTTAGACAAAAAAGTCGCGGAAGGAGTAGAAGAATATATTAGAAACATCACCAGGGAACTAAGAAAAGCTTTTGAATCTGAAGCTGTTTCGATTGACGAAGCTTTGGGAGAAGGAGCTCAAGAAAGATTTATTAAACTTCAGGAATGGATTGTTGAAGATTTTGAAGAAGTTGGGTTTCCGGAAATCAAGCTTCCTCCTATTCACTTCATGCCGGAGGCTGATGAGAGCGGGGAATCTTCGGGCTTTGCAACTACAGTCGGAAATATCAAAGTATTTAATACTGAAACTCCTGACAAAGACATAAAACAGCTTGAAGTCTTAAAAATTGTTGCTCACGAGATTTACCATGGCTTGGCTCAGACTAGTATTGATGTCTCTGTGTCAATAGAGGAGGATGAAGAAAAGAACTCACAGGAAAAAATAAACGTGTATACACGACATGGAGCGTCCTATGATCAAAGTCCGGGTGAGAGTAAGCGGTATGCGTTCGAGGAGGGGTTGGCTACAGTTTTTGAGGGAAAAATGTTGAGGAAATTAGAGACCTTATTTCCTGAAGGAACAGTACTAAAGAAAGCAGAAGAACAACCTCGAGAGGAGTTGCTTCAATACTATGATGATTCTCGAGAACTTGCGCAGTACGTTGCTTCTGAAATTGATAATTTCAGATTTCTTGTTGAGCAAGCAAGACTCGAAAATAAGACTTTGCCACTTGCTCGTGCTGTCGAAAAGCGATTTGGGAAAGGTGCGTATCGTCGATTAACCGCAGCTGAGATAGAGGAAGCCGCTGATGTTCTGAATGAATTCCAGCAAGCTCAACCGGCAACAGATTAATCTCTCGCTAAGTGAAGCAATCATAAAATCACCAATTCATATTCCGTTTTCTCTCAACAGGAAGAGTTCTTTATTTCGCTGATTTCCGGCCTTGGTTGAAGAAGATTGGTCAGTGTTAGCTTTACAGGTATCGTTCTGTGAAGTGGCAGGAACTATTTTCCAACTGACCAAAGTACATCGAAATATGCCCTCATGGCTTTTCTAACGTCTTTGTTTTCAATAAGGATGTGCATACTCGGGGAAATCTTAAACATGCTTATCAGCACTGCATTTTGCCAGATTTGTATTTGGAGCGGTGAAGACTCCTCTGTTTCTACATAGCGATATTTTCTCTTTAGTGTTGCTGGTTGTCCTGCAAAATATTCGCGGTTATTGTATTCGACTTCACCTCTATAATCTGAAAAGCAAGAAAGCTGAAAGCCGATCTCTTTTTCTATACGAAGCTTTTCAAATGCATTAAGTTTCCGTGATCCAGTCATTGCTTCACGCCACGCCTTTGGTTGGGTGCTTAATACATATATTGTTTCTCTCTCCGGCTGTAATTTAAGTAGTTTTATTTGTAGCAAAGCGAAAGAGTGATCATTACTCACAATCTGAACCTGCGGCTCATTCTTTGCCGCTTCCACCTCAAGTAGTGGTTTTAGAATTGAATCAAAGTTTTCTTTTGAACGCTCAAGCGCTTCTTGTAATGCTGCTATAGGAATTGCTTCTGCGCGACGATTTCTCCCTGCTCGTGTAATTTTTACTACACCTTTTCCCTCCATTTTTTTAAGTTCGCGCTGTATTGTTTCGCGATGCAATTTTGTTTCTTTACTAAGCCGCTCTGCTCCCATTGCACCAGAACGAAGCAGGGTGAGGTAGATGTGAGCCTGACGGGGATTGCTAAAAAGCTGTTTGTTTTTTGATAGTGAAAACGCTAGTTCGTCCATGCGATATGTATAACATTGACACAAAATCGTGTCAAAAATGGTATTTATTTCTGTAGTGGAATTTCGGATACTGCTCCAATGCAAACAGAACATAAACCATTTCAGGAGTCGGACTTCGAAGTACACATTGTTGGTTATAAAGGCACCAACCTTGATGAAGTGCCAAAGCCATTTTTCACAAATCGTGTTGATGAATCGACCCAGGGCTTTGCGTGCATCGCCACTGCAGAAACCGATAACCTTCCCGATGCACACAGGTATTTTGAACTAGCATCCGAATGGTCAGAAAAACAGCTTACTGTGCAACCAAAGTTTGGAGTGCATACTAAACTTGAAGCAGTGAAGAAGCAGGTGTGGGTTGATAAACCAGATTTGGTTTCACTTCCCGCAAAAAGAAAGAAGAAGTTCAATATGGCTGAGAGCGCACTGGTTTCAGCATGGGACGTACATCTTGACGGCTTTTTTGATGAACAGTTTAAGAAAGCACTCCATAAAGACGGGTACATTATTCTCGACTACCTTTCTTCAAACGGGGAGGAAATGGCAACGCTTACCATGCACTTTTTACGTCCCGAGGAGTGCGTTGAGGAGTTTAATCGAATTGTTACTGAGGCACAGAAATCAGGCGGCTTTGTGGGAAATATCTATTACGAAGACCCTCTTGCTTTTGCGGTATATGGTCCAACTATTCCACGTCCTGTCGTTTCTGCATCTTAATTTTCTTTCAATCTTGTCCGTACAGGAGTAAATCAAGAGATGTCTCATTTTAGAGGGGGCTTGATTGCCTCTACAGAATCATATAAATCAAGGTTACACTCCTCTTAAGTGAGTTCTGCTTTCGTCTCATACAACCAGTCAAACATTTTCTGCAATTTGTTATACTATCGCAATGAAAATATTATTTGTTTGTCGTGGCAATGTTGGGAGAAGTCAAATTGCAGAATTGATCTTTAATAGGAGATCGGACACCAGACACTTCGCATCTTCGGCCGGAACTAATGTTCGAGAAAAGGAAGGGCAATCGCTCGAAGAATTGGGCATGGGTGCACAGAATGTTGTTGAAACATTGAAAGAAGTAAACATCAATGCCGCCAATCAAAAACGGACGCAACTAACGGAAGCACTTATGGACGAGGCAGACATGGTCATTACAATGGCGGAAAAGGACAGGTCTCCGGATTATCTTTTGAATAACCCAGAGGCAATCTATTGGGAAGTACCGGATCCAAAACATCAACCGGCTGAAGTCACAAGAGAGATCCGTAACACTATCTCAGATCTGGTCGAGAAACTGATCAATGATCTGAATCAGAAATAGTTCCAATCTTGTCTCATGTAGCAGATCAAAGACCTTTTGTTATACTTGCTGTAATGAAAAGGGTCTATGTGAGACAAGAGTGGAAACCGGAAGTTATTGAAGTTGCAAATGCTGTGATCCATGATATCCACAAGGTTGCTCCGGAACTTGAGGTTTTGTTCATGGGCGCGGCTGCTTTGGGGCTTCCCGGAAAAAATGACGTAGACCTTGATATCTTGTGTGACCAGAAGGACTTACATACATACACAAGAAGATTGGAAACAATACTGGGTGAAGCCAAAAAGGGAAATGATGGAAGTAGCTCCTGGAATTTTGACCGAGACGGCTTTGAAGTGGACGTGTTCCTTTCTGATCCAAGATTTTCGCACGTTCCGGAACAAAAACGAATTTTTGATATTATGAAATCCGACCGTCAGGCTTTTGATACATACAAACAATTGAAGATTGATTGTGACGGGTTGCCTTATGCGGAGTATGAAAGACGAAAAAAAGAATTCTACAGGGAATTACTCAGTTGATTAGTAGTCGACGGAATGGCGCTGTTCTAACATCCCTTATCGTACAAATCAAGGCAAAATCTTGCCAGATTTCTGCTATTTTCCAAGATGGTGTATTATTGTCTTACATTAATGTAAATAGAATAATATACGAACATATGAAAGCAGTCGTTACTATCATCGTACTTATTCTCGTGGGATTGGGAGTCTTTATGTACTTCAGCCCAGGATCAGAAGAAGTCGAGGTTACCGAGGGAGAAGGAGTTGAAGAGATTGTCGAAGAAGGCACAGAACGTGTTACGGCAGAGGATGGTTCATACGTTGTTGTATCTGAATCAAGCATCGTCAACTGGTCCGGACAAAAGCCGCTTGTTGAAGGGTATCTGAACACCGGCACATTACAAGTTACAGAAGGCGCGCTTGTTGTTGCAGGAGCTTCGTCAACAGGAAGTTTCGAGATAGACATGAATACGCTTTCGGTAAGCGAGACCAAAGCGAAGCCTGGTGCGGAATCATTGCTCGGGGATCACCTCAAGGGAGAGAATTGGTTCAATGTAGAAGAATATCCGACCGCTTCATTTGACATTGTAAGTGTCACACCAACAGAGAACACTGAAGATTCATTCTTGTTTGACGTTGTAGGCGAGCTTACCATGAAGGGAGAAACCGGAGAGCTTGCTTTTCCTGCGCGTATTTACCAGAACGAATCAGGCCAACTTGTTGCTGAAGCGGAGCTCGAATTTGACCGCACAAGATGGGGGATCACGGCAGGGTCCGGTTCATTCTTTGATAATCTTGCGGATAATGTCGTCGATGACATGATCAAGCTTTCATTCACACTGGTTGCCGAGCCGCAGGATGACGCAATGATGGAAGAGGGTGCGGCCATGGAAGAAGAAACTGAAGAAGAGGAAGAGTAGTACTGGCTACAAAATAGGGCATATGAAAGGCCGCGCTTAGCGCGGCCTTTCA
>JANQMM010000042.1 GCA_028280145.1 Minisyncoccota bacterium
GACATTCAAAGATCCACGCAAGCTCGGTGTGCTCTTGTATATCAGACTGTTTGAACAGAACGACTTTTGAAGGGTCTACGCCAACTGCCAGATAGTCCATTGCGGCACCAAGTGTATTTTCCCGTAGCGTTTCAGGGTCTCTAAGAGTTGTCAGCGCATGATAATCAACAATAATGAGAAAGCTTTCATACTTCTCATATTCGTCAAGAAAAGGCTTCAGGGCACCAAAATAGTTTCCGATGTGAAGGGCGCCTGAGGGCTGTAATCCCGTAAGGAGTCGTTTTTTCTCTGCCATATAGGCGAAATAATAGCAGAAAACAAGGGGTTTTGCACCTTGCACGAAGCCCGCTCAGGTTTTACTTAGGGTTCCCTTAGAGTTTACTCGGAGCCTTATTCAACAAATGGCCTAGATACGTTCTAGGCCATTTGCATTGTTGTATTAATTGATCTTTTTGAGTTTTGTCTGGGCAATAAGTGCCAGTGAGTGAGACCAACCAAGGGGTGTGTTCTTGTTCGGTTCTCCGTTTTGGTATAGTTCCGGAAGCAATCCGTCCGGTGTCATAGTGTTAATGCCGTGATTGAACCAGTATTCCGCATCTCCTCGCTCTTCCATCTCAGCAAATATGATCGCAAGCCAGAAGAATCCGAATGTCCACTCCGCCGAGATACCGTTATCACTTCTGTAGTAGTTGTCGTTGAGGTAGCGGTTGAGGCCTTTCGATTGAGTCAGGTTTTTGATGACCCGGTTTAGTATTTCATCGCGAGTTCGGTCGCTTACAACACGATACGGCCAGATCAGTGAAAGCTGAGCCAGGTCTTGTTCGCGACACGGTGTTTCCTTAGGAAGCAGATTGTTAAGGGCTGCTGCACCATGAGCGATCAATGAATCAGCCACAACTGCCAGTTTTTGCTCCTTAATCTTTACTAGTCCGGCAAGCGCCGCACCGATAGATGACGAATGCAGTTCACACCATTCTTCCCACATGCCGTTGTCTGGCATTTCCCAGTAGCGAACAGAGATAAGGTAGCCTACTAGAAGTTGTAGCATTTCCCTGTCGTTTTCAGATTCAATAACAGAGATACCTTTTTCTTCTGCAAAACCAACCATGTAGAGAAACAGACCGATCGCATCAATTTGATGATGTCCCCAGTCGTTAGTGATCTCCTCAAGTGTTTCGGAGCTGAATTTTGCGTGGATATAGTTATGTGTATATTCAGGTTTGTTGCAGATCGCTTCCTCTATTTTCTTTCGTGATTTGTATAGCATATCAAAGGCTACACGTACTCCTTCCCTGAACTTTCTTTTATCGCCCAAGTAGTAATAACAGTAGTTTGCATATAGCTGGTCACGCATCCAGCAGGCGTTGTAGTCATCGGAAAGAGCCGCCGTGAAGACCCCTCGGTCATCGCGCAAAACCTCAAGACCGTGAAGCAGTCTATTTTTAAGGTTTGTATCGGTTTTTTTGGTTGTGAGTGCCTGTTTCACTAAAAAAGTGCTCTTTTCGAGCACGTGGCCTAGTGGACTCAGGGCTTTTTCATGTACTGTCAAAGCCATATTATTACTTTATTAAATACACCCACATTATACATAAATCTTGATTCTTGTCAAGACCTATGGTATCATGCGCTTGAACTTGTACATGCGACGCTTGGAGGTGACAACGTGACCACTATTGTTGTTGGTGTTTACAAGGGTCCCCTCGAGGACTCGATCAAGGGGCTTATCTGTAGGGCGCTCCGCTCGAATGGTGTCGATTTTGTCGAGGTCGACGAAGAGGATTTTGAGAGTTGTCGTGGCTTTTGCCTTTATCACAACATCGGCATACTCTATTATCCCAATGAGGGATTAGCCCCGATAAGCAAATGGACACAGCTTGCGTTACATCACGCATAGATGCGGCGAAATCTTCGAGGTCACACCAATATCATCACCTGAAATGGAATTGTTCAAAAGGTGAAGCCGCACAAGATGCACGGTTGTGGGAGCGCAAAGCTCCCACAGCTTTTTTGTTTATTAATTCTGTTTTCTTTTTGGATATACCTGAAGTGGATCAATTCCTACACTGTAGAGTATGTGTGCTTTTGAAACACGTCTCAGACATTCTTTTGCTTTTGCGTGATGAATTTTATTCACTTCCCTTTTTTCGTTCAACAAAAGAGATTTTCCCTCCGCAAGCGCAAGACCATATGTCTTTCCGTGAAGCTCGAATGCAACGAACATTTCCCGTAATACTTTTTCATCTACAAGACTTTTTTCTACCTCACCACGATACGTTGTGCCAAGCAATTTACACCATTTTTTCCACTTTTCACAGCGCTTCTTGTTGATCTCAAATAGCACGACGTGTTGGTTTTCTGTTTTCATAGATACTCATTTATTGATAATAGTATGAAAAAGCCCGGCCCGAAGGGCCGGGACTAGTTTTCAAAAAGAACTTACTGTCTTGAGTACAGATATGCTTCTTGTATTTCGCTTTCCGTGCGGATCCT
Source organism: Minisyncoccota bacterium (assembly GCA_028280145.1). Classification (GTDB taxonomy): domain Bacteria; phylum Patescibacteriota; class Minisyncoccia; order Phycocordibacterales; family JACZSL01; genus JANQMM01. The sequence goes on from JANQMM010000042.1 coordinate 2,491, forward strand.
GTTGTATATCTGAAACTCGTCGACATCGCCGTAGAGAAGGCTGTGATAGCCGGGGCCGCCGACTGATTTTGCGCCACCAATTAGCCACTGCATGTTTTGGTTGAAGTTATACGGCCCATTACTGAAGACTGGCCACGTCGAGCGACGGACTCCATCAACATAGATCTCGATCATTGCGTTCGGATTGTTATAGAAATTGACATCTATTCTCCTGAACGGATAACGGCTAAAGTTCGGGCCGTCACTGTAGCTCACTATGTTTCCTTGCGGGTCTCTGAGAGTAACCACTGGCTTTGCAACACAACAGTTAACTTTCCGGATAGCAATGGAAATATAGCTCTCGATTCCGGGGACGTAAGCATGAACGATTTCTTGTTGGCCCCAGTTTACAATCGCATTTGCAACCTCGATCGAGATTGAAAATGGATTGGAGCCTGGTGTAAACAACTCACCGAATTGAAGCAATTGCCCCTGGGTGAGTCGATAACTTCCGTCTTGTGCTCCATCGTAACCCGGAGGATCATCAACATTTCCATACTCGACAATGCTGTGCGCACCCCAGGGTACATTGTTGGACATCTTGCCAACCGTGCCTACACGTCCATTCATAGACCACGAGCCGATAAGACTCGGGTCGTACGAATCAAGCGAGAATGTTGCATTCTCACTACTCCACTCACCCGCACTTCCGACCTCATCAAAGAAGCGGATCCTCCAGTAAAGAGGCGTGTTGATTGAAGGAATGGGACCTCCATACGGAGCGCGCGAAGAGCGTGTGCCGTTTGCGACAGTTGTCTCCAGCTGTGTACGTCCACTGTCCCACAATAAGCTGTTCCAGTCATTGGCGTTGTAGCTTACCTGTACCTGATAATCGATGCCCACATCCGTTTCGTTGTTGTCATTGAAGACCGCATCAAAAAGGATTGGGGTGTGCTTCAGGTTAGTGGGATTTGCTGTTCCGTTGACGTATAAGTCTGTGGGAGCAAGTGGTGGTGCAGGCGGAACGTAGTGAATCTGTGTTTCGTTGACCGGGAGACACAACGTGTTAGAGAAACCCGTTGAAGTGCCATTTAGATACTGTTCTACCTTTATGCACGCAGGGTAGGCAGCTTCCGATACCATATCTTTCAGGAGCGGATCTGAACCAGTATAGACAGCAGTTCCTCCTCCTGCGATCCATCCCTGCATGTGGTAATTGTTCCAGATTTTGAAGTATCCCTCTTGAGCAACTGCGCTGGTGAATTGAACTTCAACCCAGGTGTCGTCGATGCGAGCGAGGCTCAAGACGGTCGGGGTACCGATCTGATCCACGGTGAGGTATGTCTTGCAGTATTCACTTGAAACGACGCCGTTTTGGACGAACCGATAACAGTAGGTGTTCCCCGGGATAACGTCCGTATCAAGGAAGTTAATATTTCCGCTTTGTACTGTGGCGATGAGTTCAAAAGGACCGCTGTTTACGTTTCGATGGACCTCAAACTCACCATCACCACCCGTTGCCATAAGGGTGAGACCTTGGTCAAGTGTAATGCGCACTTCGATTGCGCCTGGAAAGTTCACCTGCGGAACAAACACTCCCTCAATCGTCATGCATTTCTGATTTGAGTACGAACTGTACCCGCCGCTCTGGGCAGCTGTGTTCCATGTGCGCACGCGGTAGCAATATTCACCGCCTGGTTGAGGAGAAAGCCACGTGTCATGCCACTTCCCCACACTCGGGCTTTGATACGGCCGTGTCAGCCATACGCCTGTTTCAACATCAGGACGAGGATCGGCAATGATTTTTAGCTTGATGTCGAGTATCGTAGACGTGGGCAAAACAGGTTCATCCCAGGAAAGGATGATCGCATCGTTTTGCGGATCATGCGTCATGGCAAGATTGCTTGGAGCTTCACTTGCGCACTGTGGCGCATCGAAGGTCATCGTATTTCCATACTCAACACCGAACTGGTGCGATGCAGCAATCCGGTAGTGCACTGTTTCGTCACACTGGATAGGAATAGACCGGCTAAACGGTAGGTCACCCGATCCGCATCCGATCGCGTACGGATTTGTGGTTTCTCCCATTGCTGGAGAGTTGCCGTACTCGAAGTAGACACTTGTACATAGTTCGTTTGCGTTAACCGTACTATCGACAGTTGCCGTCGTCATCTCAACTTCTAAAGGAATAGAGGTCGATATGACGGGCACTGGACCATCGTATGGCGGCGGCGGCTCTGGGGCGCCACATATCGTGTGAGGGATCTCGACACGCCATGCGTTATCCGAATTGCGCGAACCATCACCATTGATCGCCTTGATGAAGTACTTGAATACTTCACCCGGAACCAAACCGTCGTGGTCAGTATATGTCGTGTAGGTACGCTCTCCGAGAAGCACTCCTCCATCACGGAAAACATGATACTTCTCTCTTCCGTCTGAAGGTGTCCAGCGTAGTTTGACTTTCGGTTCATCATTTTGGCAGGAGATGGTCGCTTCGTATAACTCAAAGCGTCCCGGTGCCGTTGTCGAACAGTTCGTGCAACCGCCGAGGCCTCGCACATAATCATCTGCATCTGGAGTTGGTAGGTTTATACCTCCGACTACAGCCAGTAGGCCTGATGGTGCGGGTTCAAGGATTTGTAAGTCGCGTGCGAGTGTTGGATACTGTGCATTTTCATACTCATTTGGACCGTTTGATAAATGCAATTGAAGCCAATCACTTGCGACATACCCGCAACCCTCCGAAAAACAAACACGGTACCAGAAATAACTGTTCTCGGCCTGCCCTGCTCCAGTTATAGTTCCTACGGAGCCTGGAGAAGCTGTGAATAGTTTTGTTGCCGCACTCACAACCCTCAAACTGCGTACATTCAAAGAATCATTCGTGATGACGATATCGTCTATCTCAAACGTCTCATGGGGAGGTCTAAGTGATTTGCTCATATTCCGAAGAGATAGAGCGATAAAAGGCCGAGAAAAATCTTTCAGATAGTCCTCAACGAACGCGTGTTCTTCAAAACCATGAACATCAAGGTTTCTTTCGGAAGGATAACAAGGTGTAGACCCGCTAGGTTCGTTTCCCACCGGATATTTACCAAACTTCCAAACGAAACTCAGGGACGGAATTATATCCCGACAGTTTCCAAAGTACTCTGACTGTATACCTTGAGGTATCTCGATAGGATGTACAGGACTTCCTAACATAAGAAGGCCGACCGAGGCGTCATAGCGTTGTCCGATCGTGTCTTCAACCAAAGCCTTCAATCCATCTCGAGCGTAAAAATTGCCTTGTGAATGCGCGACAATAATCACTCGCTGACCTGCATTCAAGGTCTGAAGTAAGGTTGCCTTGAAATTATTGACGGTTTCTTGGTCAACGTATGACTCCTCGCTCCACCTTGCATACCGATCTGGGAAGTATTGATTAAAGACATCAATCATATCATCTCTATTGCCATTTAGAACAAGTTGCTGCTCGCAATAATCGACGACAGCTTGATTTTGTATGTAAGTCTGCTTTGCCGCAACAGCCGGACAAACTAACTTACCCAAATCAACCGCCTCTTGTCTTCCACTAACGTTGTAGAAGCCAAGATTGTAATTTGCTGAGGGTAGGTATCTGTCAAGAAACGATGTCAACTCCGAAAGATTTACAAGAAACGAGTCTCTGTCAGTAAACATTCCATTGATATATATAACAGTTACTCCGTCTCCGGCGTTGAGCGTTCCTACTCGGTCAACGAGGGTAGAGCCACGGTATATATATCCTCCGTGACTCAACTGCTCATCAAGATAGCTTTGGATCGTAGGGTCAACGATTCCTGGCAATGTGACACTTGGTGTTGATTTCGACACATGCCACTCTTCGTTCAAAAGCTCTTGGCTGACTGATGTTGCGTGCCACAAGAGACACGCACAAAACATTCCTGATAGTGCAAATAATCGTAAGTACGTACTCATCACGTACCTCCTCTATGTAGTTTAAAAGAACAAAGGACTACGATCTCCGTAGTCCCAGGAAAGCGATATTGGTGTATTTCATTTTCGCTCTCGTGGGATCACGTGAACGATAAATTGAGTTCTAGTTGAAAAATTCTACGGAAGCCAATATGGACAGAAAATCACTTAGATTTACACCAACTCCCTGTGGACTGTTTGAAAATGTGAAATAGATTTCATCATGTATAACTGAGGAGAATTGATAGTCGGCAAGTCTAGAATTGAGCCACACCACATAAGTATATCCTTGAACCGAATTCACTTCGTATCTTTGAATACCTGCCTCTTGTCCGGATTCATATCTTGAAATCAGACTTTGCCGAATTTCTTGTTGCTCTGAGCTTACAGACAATCCAGTTCCACTAAACGATTGTTCACCATTGATATCTTTCATTGTTATGCCCAGAATCGCCCCTTCTGCAGTTAAGCTTTTGTCTGGTAAGTTTACTTTGAGTTTGAGATTTTGAGGAAACCGAAATTGAAAACCTAATTCTTCATTTCTGTATATTTGCCAACCGGAAACATCTGTCTCAATCTCATTTCCACTTTCACTCTGCACGGTCACCAACAAGGTTTCGTCCGTGGTTGGTTGCAGAACCACGCCCTCGATCGGTTTTGGTTTTGTGGCGTAGTAAACACCCGCGATGAGCGCGAGCACAACAACTGCCGTGATGATTGTATGCTTTGAAGTCATGCTAGTAAGACTTACATGAAATTTCTTATTCGTCAATTTATCCATCTATGTAACTTAAAAGAACAAAATGACTACAACTGTAGCCACTCCAAGAAAGTATTCACATTAAATACCATCCTGGTGATGGTTCAGGATGGATACATTGAGATAATAATTAGTTAGAATTGAAGAGTTGAGAGAATTGCTTGAAATTCAGCAAATCCGTAGCTTATGCTCGCAGCTTCAACAACATAATCACTAATTTCAAAATAGGCCGAGGAATGGTCTGAGCCAAGAGACTCCAGGTTTCTTGAAACAGTGATAGTTGTCCCGTTTGACAATTTTAGGTCTCGAAAAACAAAGTCTGAAGGTCTGGTCGCATATTCTTCTCTCAATCCCAATCCTGTTTTTGTGTCTGTTATTGAGAACTCAAAAGCATGCCCAACATCATCTATCGCTCCCATATGTCGAACATTAAACAAGAATACCGTATTCTCATTCCACGGAAAATCCTTGTTCACTGCAGGAATATGAATTTCGTATTTACTTGGATATTTCAATGAAAACCCAAATTCATCATTCGTATACGTGCTCCAGTCTGATGTGTCAAAAGTAATTCGTTCACCATTTTCATCAACTACGGTAACCATTGATGCGCCCTCTGTTGAATCATGAGCGACAGGGCTTATTGTGTCAGAATTTTCTGGCTGACTTTCTTCTTTCAACATCACGGCGTAATAACTTCCAACAACAAGGACGAGAACAATTACTATGACAGTTATTACAACTTTTCTTAGTTTCATATGATTGTAGGTTTACACAAAACTCACTATTCGTCAATTTATCCATCTATGTAACTTAAAAGAACAAAGGGGTACGACCTCTGTAGTCCTGAAAGAAAAATATTATGAAATATCATTCTGTCGAAGAACTTGTTTCAATCTAACGAATACAAAATTGTTGACAATAGATGACAGTACTGAGTGAAAATAAGTTTTCTTGAGGACAAAAACACGGCCCATGTCTTACTTCATTTTGGGATCACTCCAAATTTCAAAAAATTTTCTCAGAATTGTTAGTGGTTGTTGACAGCATCTTACGAAACAATAAACCAGGCGGGTGTAGAAGATGTCCAACGCAAAATAGTATGCTTGACAAATAGATTTTATGTACTATAATCAAGTATCAATGCGGTTTTTTTCGAATATAACGATTTTTTAGATATAAAGATTCCATATGTTAGAAGAACAGCTTAAAAAATTTGGTCTAAGCGAAAAAGAGGCAAAAACCTACATTACTCTTTTAGCGCTTGGTGAATCCTCAGTTGCTGAGATCGTCCAAAAGTCTCAGGTCAAGCGAAGCTCGGCCTATGCGGTTCTTAAAACATTACAGGACAAAGGTTTAGTCTTGGCTGTAGATGGTGAAAGCGGACAAAAATTTAGAGCTGCACCACCAGATAAGGTAGCAGAAATTGCCGAAGGGCAACTGAAAAAGCAAAAAGAAATCACCGAAGCAGTAAGATACATAGTCCCCGACCTCAAAGGTGTACACAAAGAGAACAAACATCGACCGCGTATCAAAATCTTTGAAGGCGTGGATGCGATCAAGGAGCATTTTAAGGACACATTGGAATGTCGAGAAAAATTCATCAGGGTTGCGTCTTCACCTTCCTCGCTTACAAAAATCCTTCGCGACACGGGTATTTCCAACTACGCAAAGGAACGGATCAGGCGCGGTATCGCGATGCGTAGCATTCACCCCGATACTACTTTAAACAGAAGTTTGATTAACTTAAAGGAGAACAAAACAGACGAAACAGCACTTCTTTCAGACAGCAGATATGATTTTGAAGCAGATTATGCGATCTATGATGACAAGATCGCATACCTCTCAACCAAAGGCGACGGTGTTTCACTTTTTATTGAGGACAAAGAAATGGCCGATATAGCGAAGAAAATTTTCGATTTAGCATATGTTGAGGCAAAGCGCATTGAATCGAAAGATGTTCACGCTCACCCAAGCCCAGCTAAAACCTGACCATTTCTCTTTCTATCTGGAAACGATGAAGACTCCGACGAGCGGAATGAGCAAAAGGGCGAACAGGTATTGTTCGTTTAAGAATGTTGCATCAAGAAATGAAGTGTTGGTGTCCGGATTGCGTACAACATTTGTCATGTAGGCTACGGCAAGAAAACTAAGCGCGGTAGAGGCGCTTAAAATAAGCGAGTCAAAAGTTTTTTTGAGTGAAAACCCTTCAAATTCGAGCTCAAGCACGTAGTCAAGGATGATTTGAATGATCGCGATCAGAATGATGAGAATCCCGAGGTCTACGATATTGTATTTGCTGAAAAGAAGTCCAAAATCAAAAGTTATTGAGGAACGAAACGGAAATGCTATCAAAAGAAGTCCCGCAATGTAGGTACTAAATACTATTCCGATGAGCTTGGTCTTTCCTGAGCGAAGTCCCAGAAAAAAGAAAAAAGCGATGAGTGCCGCAATAACAATAACGTCTATGGAGAGGTCGGCGATGAAGTTCTCTGTAGTACTTGTTACTGAGGCAAGCATGAACGTATACTAGATCCCTTCGTCCTTGAGTTGTTCTACGATCTTCTTTGCTCTGCGAGAGAGTTTTTTAGGCAATTGAATCTTGAGTTGGATCAGAAGGTCGCCGCGTTTACTGTCGTTTATCGGGACTCCCTTCCCTTTTACACGAAGTATTTCATTAGGCGCCGCCCCTGACGGAATCTTGACCTTGATGTTGCCATCGAGAGTCTTTACGGTGTATTCCGAGCCAAGCAGTGCGTCGGTGAGCTTCACTTTAAGATCGGTTTGTAGGTTGAATCCTTCTTTTCTAAATAGCGGATCCGGCTGTACATGTAACTTAACATAGAGATCTCCCGGCACACCTCCCGGAATTGCTTCTCCGGCACCGCTCATGCGAATCATCTCCCCGTTGTTTATATTTGCCGGGATCGAAACACGTATCTCTTGCTCGGCCTTTCGCACACCAATGCCAGCACAGTCACCACACTTTTCCTTTGGCAGTTTGCCACGCCCATGACATATGTCGCATTGTCGCACTGAATCAAATGTTCCTAGAATCGAACGCTTCGTCTCGTGTATGTTTCCGTTTCCGTTACAGGTTGTACATGTCTCGAAATCAGTATTACTTTTTGCGCCGGTACCGCTACACGTAGTGCATTCTGATGTTTTGGTAACGAGTATCTTTCGCTCAACACCGAAAACCGAATCTTTGAAGTCAAGTTCAAGGTCGATGGAAATGTCCCGCCCACGTCTTGTGCGTTGACCGCGTGCTCCGCCAAAGATGTCACCAAAAATATCTCCCAGATCGAATCCTTCCATCTGGCTTGGGTCAAACCCCGCACCGTTGAATCCTTGAAAACCGGAAAAGCCACCCTGTGGGCCTGAGCCGTCACTAAAGACGCGCCCGTACGAATCGTACTCTTGTCGTTTTCGCTTGTCCGACAACACAGCGTATGCTTCGCTGATCTCTTTGAATTTCAATTCATCACCACCCTTTTTGTCCGGATGGTATTTGTGTGCGAGCTTGCGGAATGCTTTTTTGATATCTTCATCGCCCGCCTGTCGCTCTACTCCCAGGATGGCATAATAGTCTTTCGCCATAGATACCTAGATTATCACTCACAAAGGGTTAATAATCAATGAAAAAAATTGTACAAATATTTGGCTTAATCGAAGCCTATTTGTCAGTTTTTGGCTCATCATCCTTATCCTCTTCCGTAAATTCTGCGTCGCGAATAGTATCATCCTTTTTTGGATCGCTGTCTTCTGCATCGGCCTTGCCTTGCGCTTTTGCTTGCGCCTCTTTTGCCTGTTTGTTCAAGATATCTCCTATCTTCATCATTTCAGTTGAAAGTTTTTCTGAAGCAGACTGGATGGCTTTTGTGTCATCGGTATCTTTAATCTTCCGTACCTTCGAGATCTCGGCCTCAACGCCCACTCGTATATCTTCCGGTACCTTATCGCCCGCATCTCTCAGTGCTTTTTCCGCAGT
>JANQMM010000061.1 GCA_028280145.1 Minisyncoccota bacterium
CGGATATGATACGGCCGCTGCAATTATTGAGAATAATGTTTTTGTTATAAGGTCAACGCCAAAATACTTCCAGACAAGTAAAACAATGATGAGTGTGAATAGTCCGTTCAAAAATGAACCTAAATCTCTGTGAAAACGATAATTACTCATAGTTATTAATTTGTGAGTTTTTTCAGCTCGTTCGTGTAGGAAATAATTTGCTGATTTATCATGATCAAATCAGTCAATAACTCATCATAGTAAGGATACCCTTTCTGTATCTCTTGTGGTGGCTTTCCCTCATTTTCCCTTTTATTCAGTTCATTAAGGTACCAACTTCGATACTTTGCTTGCCAGCGTGTCAAATGTGGTCGTAGGCCATCATTTAAAGCGTCTACAAGCAGTCCGACTAATTTTTGCGTATTTTCATCCCGAAGTTTATTTGCCGGTATCTCTTTTATAAGAAGTCTGACTCTTCCAAACAACTCTTTCCAAGAATCATAAACTTCAACAATTACGTCGTTCTCTGGATCAAATTTAAGACCAGCTTTTCTTGTCACAAACTCCGTCCAAGCCTTGTGGGCTATCTGAGCAACTTCGTGATTTTGTTTTATCCTGACGTTTCCGATTCCTGCCAAATTTACACTTAGCTCTACCTCGGGAGCAAATACGAGAGTGTTGATTTTGTTTCTTACCAATAAAACGATTATTGCAGAGATAAACAGTAGTGCTATCAATATGATGCCTATTTCGACATTAACACTTAAATCGTCTGTAATCGCTATATTCAATACTTGTTTCCACTCCATAATTATCTATTCTGCCTATACTGAATGTTTGAATTATCAATCAGTTTCTTGTGTGTAATCCTTTTATCAAATGCTTCCTGCAACACATTTGCAACCTCAACATTGTACAGATTTGGATGCATGCCTGGCCAGAAATAGACTTTCGTGTAACCAGATTTGAGGTTGGCAACAGTGCGCGGATGCAAGTGAGGGTAAAGCAACTCCTCTTGATATCTTCCGTTGGTATCGAAAGGACTTGCGGGAAATCCAGGGACAATCAAAACAACTAATCCTGAGTGTCCTCCAACCTTTGCACTTAAACCGGCAGATATTTCCCAATCGACATGCTTGCGACCCTTTGTCTCTTTGCCGTAGATTGCAACAACGACACTTGAATCTGATATGTAGCCCTCCTGAATGAGTCGTTTAATATACTCATCTTCATTATCTGGGTCGATGTCACCATTCTCGACTGACTTACTCGTGAATAAGTGACCGTAGCTTGTTTCAAATGTGTCTTTATAGTGTTCGTCCTTGTGATGAAAACTTATAAATACTTTGTGTTTGTCTTCAGTAGTTCCTAATGTACTCATAATCTTTTAATAATTAGTGCTTTTTATCTCTTGGTGGAAATGGATCATTCCCCGGCGCGACGGTATCGCTGTCTCGAATTGGACCACCATTTGGTTTATGAATTCGAACCTCTCCACCGCCAGAGTTTGCAGAAAATTGTTTTGCCAATTTTTCAGCCTCTTTTTGAGTAGAAGCGGTTGCCGAAGCACGATCAGCCCCGGCCTTGATAATCTTCCATTCTTTTGATCCTTTCGGATTTGTAACATGGTAATTTGCCATACCTGTGTAATTCTAGTTAGTAATGTTGTGTCTGAATTTGCTACCATATAAATAACCGCATCATTTCTTGATGTAGATAGACTTGTGAGGTCACTCTGTATCGATTCAAGGTGTCGGTTAAATTCAAACACCAAAAAGGGACGTTTTGTGCGTCCCTTTTTGCTACTCAAATTTGCTCACTTTCGAGTGATTCGAATCGAACATCTTCTTCATCTGATTGATTAGGAGCAATAACTCCAATAACCTTTCCAAAAATTCTTGCGTTCTCATCACTTACAACAATTGGTTTGTATCCCATTCCTTTTGCTTCCGGTTCGAGTAGAGCATAGTTTCCAGCTGGCTTATAATTTTTCACCACTGCCATGTCATTCACAATTGCAACTACACGATCGTTTGCTTCTACATTTTGTTCCATAGTTCAACCGGGCTTTAGATGACAGGACCTAGGTATGCAAAAGGCTCCTAGCCATCGCGAGGTACCTTTCGGCCCCCCATACAGGTTTCCCCATATGACCCGGTTGAGTGACTCTGACTAGGAGTCCTTTATACTCAACCGGGTTATTTTCACCATACCTTACGCAAAAAACATAAGGGTTAGGCTACTTACTATTAAATTGTTAATTATCATAATACAGACTAAACCTGTATTCGTCTACGATTCTATCGCAGAAATACAAGCCTGCTAAGCACCATTTCTCAACCGCGTTGAAAACATTGACTTTTCTTGTGTATATGATATAATTAAAATATAGTTCATTGATAGTTTTCAGGACTTGAGACTAGTATTTTTGGTATCATTTGGTGCTCAAAATACTGGTCTCAATACGGGATTGGTCGCTTATCCGAGCGTTTCGGACAACAATAGGAGAACTGTTATGACAACAGAGAGCCTACTTACGGAAACACCAGGGAGCGAACTTCACGCGACCTGGGAAGCACTTGCGGCCGCAGGAATTCGTCGTGCTGATCTGAAAAAAATCCGGAGTAATCCAGAACTTGCAGGTCAGATTGCGAAAATTCTTGCAGTCAGAGAACGACGCACAACGTACACGTACCCATCTGAATACCACCCGCTCAGCATCGTTGAGCAAGTCAAGGCGCTGCAAAAAGTTCCGGCATTCAACGAACTCGATGCGTCTTGGGCACTCAATGAGGCACAAGCGTGGTATAACGATCTGGAACTGCCCGACTGGATTGAGAATCCTCTCGTCTATGTCTGGAACGAATCTCTCGGTGGTTACCACAATGCCCTCGAACTGGTACTCAAAGCTATCGCGAACGAACGTAAGCTCTACAATTACCGCGAAAGGCAACTGACACCAGAACACCTACGTCAGAGCGAAGCAACTCGCGAAGCGGAGCTAAAGCTTAAAGCTGATCAGCCCGGCGACTTCCTGGTTGTCCCGAGCCAAGTGGGCGACCGCTGGGGTAACTACTCCGTCAAAGAAGTCCGTGAGTCGTATGGCGAGGGCGAATTCGGCCTTAGCTCTGTAGCCGTTGGCTGTCTCGCGCTTTCGCATCCTAATCGACTTGTTCGATGGGAACAGCTTCACATGGATTGTGCCGGCGACGAGTTCGACGATCCGGATGCCGGTGGTCGCTTCGATCGCGCCCCGTGCTTCAACTTCAACGTCGGCAAGGTCGAGTTCGGCACGTTCTGGTTCGACAATGCCTATCAGTACTTTGGGTCGGCCTCGGCGTTCGTTCCGCAGTCCTGAGCTTTGAATCCTCGAATACTTGAATCTTTTGACGATTCGTCTTTTGATTCTTGAATTCGCGGCAA
>JANQMM010000062.1 GCA_028280145.1 Minisyncoccota bacterium
TTCATTTTCGCGAAGTGTGATCCCCTCTTCAAGCGTGATAACCGGGGCATCAACAGAGTCCGCTATACCATCTGCCCAACCATCAAGACCATATCCGACACCAAACACGGCTCTGGCTCCATCTAGTTCACGCAGGAGGCTTGGGTTGGGATCAAAGGTGTGCGGTGATGTGCCCGGAGGCAAAAGGAGCACCACTTCCATTTCTTCTCCGGCAATCTCTCTGGCAATGTCGTAGATTGGGAAAATGGTTGCTCCTACTTTATTCTTCTTGATCCGATCCTCGGCGTCCCCATTAAGACCTACGAGTGCAAAAGCAATTACAATAACTGCTATGACTCCGAATAGTATTGTTTTGTTCATATCTCTATATTATTAATTACAATGTCCGCAGAGACCTCTAATGACCAGATCCTCCACAGTGTGATCTTTTGATAATGCCAACATGTCCCGAGGAACAAGCACTTTCTCCACATCACCACAGTCGACACAGAAAAAGTGGTCGTGCCTCTCTGTGTCTTTTGCTATTTCATATTTCACATGTCCTTTGTCAAAGACAACTTTACGAATTTTTCCATCGGCAACCAGCTGTGCGACATTGCGATAGATGGTCGAGTAGTCAGCACCGGAGACCTTCTGGTGAATTTCTGCTATAGAGAGAAGATGGTCGTCTTCAAACAGGGTGAGTATTCTCTGTCTGTATACGCTTGCTCTCATGATCGTTACGCAAATTACTTGCATAATAATACGTTACATACAAAAGTCAAAGAAATTGTTCAGGAGAGTTCTCAGGCGGTACAGGTCGTAATTAAAAGAGATTCGGATCTCCCCTGTGTTCAATCCTGTATACCGGCGTTGAGCACTAAGATTGTGTAGGCTAAGGGCGCACGGATATTGACAAAAACATCTATCCGTATTATAAAACGGCGAGTAATTGAACCTTAACTTTTATTGACTCGAAAGGAATACCGCTATGGGAAAAGCTCTTGTAACGACTTCGCGCAATTTAGAAATCATCGCCGCAGAAGTCGACGTCAGCCGAAATCATGTACTGAAACTCATGAGCGAGTTCGCCATTGACGAACAGAAGATGATCGAAGTTCTGGAATGTGTTCTCGAGTACAGAGCAAAGCCGCGACGGGTTCTTCAATTAGCCCGAGACCACTCACTCCCCATCCATCAGGTATCTGCTATATACGAGGTCCGAGAGGCTTTCGGCACTTCCGGCAACTATAGCGTTGCTTTGGAGCAGGTAGCTCTGTTACGTACCCCATTTCCTGATTTCCTTGACCTCGAAAGCCCGGAGGGGGTTCGTGAACTCATCGCTCAAATCAATGAGTTCTACAACAAACGCACCCCTAGCCGCCATGGCTTATACGCGGGAACTTGCATCTCTTGGTTCATGGAGGCTCGGATGGCTCATGTCAACGACGAAGGTTACACTAACCCGTGGCTACTACTGGAATTCCTACGCTCCGTCTTGAAAAAGGAGACGGAAGAGGAAGAGGTATAACCAACTGAACCTCACCAGTAGATGAGAAGAAGGCTTGTTTTAAGGAGGCCACGTTATGACAAGAAAGAAGAATCCGTTTGAAGTCATCGGAGTTGCTCCGAGTGCCATCCGTGGTCTTTCTAGTGAGCAAATTCGAAGCATTCTGAAACATCTAGTTCGCGGCCAGCGAGCAGCACATCATCCGGATCACGGAGGTGACAACGAGAAAGTAAGAGCGGTCAACAATGCGTATAGAAGCCTTGAAGGTGTGAGAGCATTTGCGCGTCACAAGGCTGCTTACCTCAAGCAAACCCCGCTTAATCGTCGCATCTCGGAACTTGAAGAGGAATTGCAACTCTCTGGCACACTTCTGCTCGAACAGGCAGGCCATTTATGGAGCTACCTTATGGCACTCTACGCAAGGAGCCCAGAGAGTGACGAAGCATCGATCTTTCACGCACGCAATGTGTATGTGAGCGATCCGCTCCAGCAGTTGATCAGAGCTATTGCGCGGCCTACCTATATCTCATCGAAGATCGAGAAGGGTATGGTCTACTTGCTTGATAGCTGTGAAGGGATTCCCAGGAGACGCTATATCAAGCAAGAGAACAAGAATACTCCTGCGGAAGAATACAGCGACGAGCTGTTTAAGGAAAAGAGGCTTGTAGGGTGTCTTCCCAGAGAGGCGATTAAAAAACTGGGTGGGAAAGGAGCAGTCCTTCTCCTTTTGCAGGGGCATGTTGAAACTCTTGCGAAAAAAGGAGTGATGAAGGTAACGGGTAATGCCAGGGACGAGGTCTTGCAAAACCAGATTCACCTTGAGCACTTCAAGGCTGTAATACCTCACCTATCACCCAAGATCAAACCGGAATCTTTCCTGTTTGCGGTGAACTTGCAGGGGCCTTCCGCCCCGTTCATCTCCCTGGAAGGGTTAGTGATAAAAAAACCATCCAGGGCGTAACACCCGAACTTACAGGAGGCGAGTACAACAACTCGCCTCTTCTTGTTTTTGAAATACCTCCTCGGAAAATAAGCAAAGTCCCAATACTATTTGCTTCGGGACTTAACGTATGCTTGTCCGCCCAGTAGGACTCGAACCTACGACCTGCCGGTTAAGAGCCGGATGCTCTACCAAACTGAGCTATAGGCGGATACGCAAGATTATAACAAGATTTTATAAAAATAACAGAGTTCTTCTTCCTAAAGAGGCTTATCTAAAGCCGTGATTGTCACATGATAATTGACGCAAATTTGAGTTAATGTTATAAACACCTGGGCATAAACGCACACAACACCTAAGGGAGAAACCTGATGAGCGGTGCATTGGCTACAACACCTACCCCTTTTCCACCCCACAGAGAAACGCAATGCTCGGATGAGCTGGGCCCGGCAATCGACCTGTCAGAAATGATCGTCACGCTTTTACAACTCGGTTTCGACCGGGTGGCGACAGGCGGCACGTTCAAGATAACAGAGGTCGGCGGCAGGAAGATGCTGACGATGCACTCTAGTGCGGTGTTCATCTTCGGCAGAGGAGAAAGCGACGAGTTTATCGCAACGTACATCAGTACCGAACCTCGGTTCCGGTTCTTCGGATGCACGTGCAGAGTCAGCTCGAAGAGCGCTCTTATCGATTTTCTGATCGAACACAGAACCCCCGAGCTCAACAAACCGTTTCGGCCACTCGTCTCTATGGGAAGCTGACAGCACGAAACGAAACCGCCCGCGCGTAAAGCGCGGGCGGTCTTTGGTTACTCCTCTATTTCGTCAACACGGATCCATTCATAGTCGGCTTCCCTTTCTTTGTAAAGCTCGCACAGTGCGCGATCATTCTGATACAACTGCAATTGTGTACACGTCAGAAATGGATTTCGATTAATAGCACCAATGACATACCGCGGAATATAGATCGGGCTTATGGTTGAGGGCGGGCTATCCGGATCAATACTAGTTGGAGGAATCAATACCTTACTCTCGTCGATCACTTCCGGTGTAAACAGAATGTTTCCGAAACGATCCATCACCACCCCGCCTGGCGTTGTAAAATTCTCCTCCTCAGGTGGTGGTTGATAGTTATATAAATACGGATCTCCGGAGATCTTGTCACCATTCTTGTCCACGTAGTCCCCATTTGCAAGCACATATACGCCTTCGGGTAGTTTTCGCTCATCCGTTGAAGTTGCCTGATCGGTTTCAGTCGCACTACTTTCAGAATAGTTAAGAGCTTCAAGTTGTGTTGCTACTTGTTCAATCACA
The DNA here is from genome assembly GCA_028280145.1 of Minisyncoccota bacterium. Classification (GTDB taxonomy): domain Bacteria; phylum Patescibacteriota; class Minisyncoccia; order Phycocordibacterales; family JACZSL01; genus JANQMM01. The sequence goes on from JANQMM010000062.1 coordinate 3,746, forward strand.
GCTTCAATCGAAAAAGAGCTGTTGGTCTCTCTTGAAGCTTCATCGGTTACATCAGAGTTATCTGATGCGTTTGTGGAAGCGTCTTCCGAGAGCTGACCCTCGGACTCGCCTGTCGTTGCGGGCTTGGCCGCCTCTGTTGTCGTGGCCGTGCTAGAAGCCGTCATGAACGCTTCCTCCGCCGTCGTTGTGCCGCCATGACTTCTCTTTTCTCTCTCAAAAGTAAAGAATGTCTTGCCACGCACTAATTGCAGGTTGTCATTGGTCTTGATGTCCGCAAAAAGCACCGCTCCGGCCAGACGTTTTGCATTAGTGAGATGCACAACTTCCGGCTCTTTCAGTTGGCCAACAAAGAAAAGAGCTGAGAAAAGAGCTCCTAACAAGAAAGCTCCTATGTGCGAGTTATACTCCTGAAACACCTTCATGTTCCGTTATTAAATCACAATTCCAGGAAATCACCAGCACGCCCAAATTGTGCTATAAAATCTCCTCTCCCGTGTTGCTCCAATTCCGCACACCTTCATCGATCTTCTTTTGAATATCCCTTACCTCAAGAATATACAGCCAGAATACCCAAAGAAAGACAATATCAAGGAATTGCCACACGAACACATCAAGGATGAAAGGCTTAAACGGATTGTAGATCACCATAAGCAATATGGTACCCTCGGCAATACGGTCATACGCCGCTCGATGTCCCTTGGTGATATAGAAATGCCACACCAGATACCAAAGTGCAATAAGAAACACCAGAGCGCGGATGACCTCGTAGAACACCAACTCGTCATAATCAAGCAGACTTGCGATGAGTGAGACAAGAAACAATACCATGCCCCCATACAACAATATTTTTGTATATTTCGGTTGATCCATATTACGTATCACTTCTTCGAGATACAAACTGCTGTACATAGTATGACTCTCGCATTTCAAGCCCAATGAGCACAATAGCGGCGCCAATAAACAAATATAATCCAATGCGCTGCATGAAATGATACAAGAAAGAGAGCGTGAACGAATCACCGTGTTCAACGTAGCTTAAAGTACTGTTTGTTGTTCCATCGATAACTTCCGTTTCAAATACGTGAGAAGAAAAAACAGCTCCGAGGCAATTCGCTCCGGACGGACAACTCACGGCAATGTTCATTATGACCGTGATACCCACGACAAGCACACCTAGAGCAAAAAGTGTGGTTGCAATCCGTCTAATTGATTCAATCATTTCGCTTACTATTGATGTCGCCTCCGGTAACTCGGATCACTTCTCCAACAGTTGTAATACCCTGCACAATCTTATCAACACCGCTTCCAAGAAGACTTTTAACGTTCCGTTTCTTCAGGATCGGCCGCAACTCATCAATTGAAGAACTTGCGATGATCGCGGCACGCAATTCCTCATCAAACGACACAACTTCAAAAATACCGGTGGTGCCAAAATATCCGGTATTTGAACACTCGTGACATCCTTCGCCATGGTAGAGCGCAATATGTTCCGGCAAAGCATCTTTGAGCAATTCCATTTCATGCGATTTCATCTCATAAGGCACCTTACACTTATCGCAAATTTTTCGCACGAGTCGGGCTGACACCACGCCACCGATCACATGGGCAACAACAGAGCGCGGAATGCCCATTTCGATAAAGCGAGTAATGATGGCAAAGACATCAAGTGTGTGGAATGTTGAAAAGAAAAGACGACCGGTTAGTGTTGCCTGAACCGCCGTCTGTGCCGTCTCGGCATCACGGATCTCTCCTATCATGACGATATCGGGGTCTTGTCGCAGAATAGCCCGAAGCGCTTCGGCAAAACCAAACTCATGATACGGGTTTATCTGTGTTTGGCGTACATTTTCCATATGAAACTCAACCGGATCTTCGATGGTGATGATATTGTTCTCTTCTTTGTTGAGACGTCGCAATATTGCGTTAAGAAGAGTCGACTTGCCCGAACCTGAAGGGCCTGTCGTAAGCACCATGCCAAAGGGTCGATTAATGAGTTCGGTTATATCTTTTAGTTGTTTTTCGTCAAAACCAAGATTCTCAAGACCGACGAATGAATCTCCTCTGTTAAGGATGCGCATTACCACCGCCTCCCCGTAAATGGTAGGAAAGGTGGACACACGAACATAGTGGGTCCTGTTGTCAAAATCATATTCAAACTGTCCGTCTTGCGGAAAATGCACATTTGCAATATCGAGGTTTGAGAGCACTTTTATCTGCGAGACGATCTGTCCGTGCACGTCCATTTCGTATGTATCAAGCTCATACAGCATGCCATCAACACGAAGACGCATGGTCGCGTTTGTCTTTCCCGGATCAATATGAATGTCACTGGTCCTTCGCCCAATAGCCTCATCAAGAAGATTATCAAGCCACTGCCGGTCACTCTCAACAAAAGTTTGAGGTGTTTTTTGAAATGGTTTTCTGTTCCCTGTAAGCGGATCTTGCATACCAAAAGATATCGATGCGCACATCGCTGGCTTCATTATACACTCCGGGGGAATGCGGTGTTGTGTTTTTTGTACACAATAAAAAAACGCCGCCGGGGGAACACCACCGGCGGCAAGTCAATGAATGACGTGAGATCGCGGGGCACACTTCATGTCATCACGTTTGGGTACGCCGACAGGAAGATCGCAGCCTTGATCATCTGGCGCGTCATTCACGTCACTGCCAAGGGAGGTGGCAGTGATCTTCGAAGAACAAGTCAAGGAAAAGTGTAACATCTTATATGAGAGTGTCAACAACACTTACAAAAACAAAATTGGTGTGTTACTATGGTGATTGCAAAAAATATACAGTGTGGGCGAGTGGTGAAATTGGTAGACACGCTAGTCTTAGGAACTAGTGCCGTATGGCGTGGAGGTTCAAGTCCTCTCTCGCCCACAGTGGATAGTTTTACTGCGGTGAATAAAAAACCTTACGATATATCGTAAGGTTTTTTATTCGTGTAAGGCGAAATAGATCTCTAGATATGTCACTCGAATATACGGCTATAAACCTTGCTTTTTTGGTGGTCATGGCTTGACAAAGTTATGATTTTATGATAACGTTGTCCTCAGAACCTGTTCGTACTATACACCACTCACCTTTTGGTGTTGTGGTCATAAGATTAACCAGAGGAGAACACGCCATGGCGGTAAGACTTCCAAATGAATTTTGGTCTCCAGAAACCAGAGTCTTCTGGATATGGTTTCCGTGGGCACTGGCAACAGCAATCGTCATTGCTGTCGTTGGATTGGTGGTGAAGGGTTACTTCTTTTGGGGACTCACGCCACTACTCCTATTTGCAATGTTCCGGTTCAGAATTGTCGAATCGACTGACCCTCCCAAATTCGCACTCATGAAAATCTGGGACAAGGTCGCAGAAGGCATTCTGAAACCGGGCCGATACCTGATATTGCCGTACTTCCCTTTCTTTCAATCATTTGAGGAAATCGATAGGCTCTATCAGGAACTCACCTTCCACTTCCGGGGCATTCCCTGTAGATTGGATGAAGAAGGCTCAGGGGGCGAACCCGGCTCACAAGAGTTTGTGCTTGGCGGATCGTTTGATGCGGAGATAGGTCTGGCGATTGAGCCGGATCCACATACCTTCCTCTCATTCATTCTGGTAGGCGGGTTGAAACCGAGCAGAAACGACAACAGCGAAACACTCACCGAGCTACACGACCTGATATGGAACAACCTGGTGCAGTCGCTTCAGACGCTCGGTCAGAGAAATGGCTACCAGGCAGTGGTTGGCATGCCGCGTGAACAAGTGGCCATCTTCCTGCTTAACAACCTCTCCAACGACATCAGCTTCGAGAGCCTGCGGGATATCGAGCTAACCAGCGCTCAACTCACCGAAGAGGAATTGGGGAGAATCAGACAGCAATACCTCGAAAAGGTTGGGCCGAATCCGGATATCTCCATTAACAAGTGGGGTGTTAACCTCCCCCAATTCAAGGTTGGCCCAATAGTACCACCCAGAGCATTGGTCGAGCGAGCGCGCGAGGTCGAGGAGGAACGAAAGATTCGTCAGCGAGAGAGCGAAGAAACAAGAACTTTCAACGAACTGATCAATTCCATCATCGACCAGTCCCGAGAAGACGGTAAACCAACAATAAGCTACGCGCAAGCACGGATTGAGGCGCGGATACAAAAAGGGCTTACCCCGGAGACCATCAATCGTGTCGTGATCGACGGACTCAACAAGCCAGCCGAGGCTATGGCTGGAATGCTTCGTGCCCTCAGAGGTGGAAAAGATGGCTAGCAAAAAGTCACTGATACCACTTTTGTTGCTCGTTGCTCTTCCGGTAGCCGCACTCGTACTTGTGTTCTTCTTGCCGGCCAGCACCAACGGTGTTGTCGGCAAGTCGAAACACAAGGACTCTTCACCACCGTCCACTATGACCGAAGAAACACGAATTCCTCTGCCGCAACACAAAATGCGGATGATGAGAGATCTCGGGCTGGTGGACAGCGCAGGCAGGCTCAAATGGGTCTCCGAGGAGGAGTGCGAGAGCGGTAAAGGAGCGCTCTGTCTCGTGTATCGCACTGACAACACTCCGTTTCAGATAAGCAAGCCCATCGACGCTGACCCACGTGACTGGACCGTATGCTTCAAGCCTTCGACATGGAGCGCTGAAGCACGGGTTGAGCTCGTAAACGGTGGCTGGACGGAATTTCAGCACTACCGTGACATACCTCGCGAGCTTGCAAGAGCACTTGAGGTACGGGATCCAAACGCAAGAGGGCATAATCCAACCTTCTTCAGGGTCATACAGCTTCCCCAAGCGATCCTGTCGAACTGTAACGGAGGGAGTGATCCGTTCGTTGCCGCTTTGTGGGAATCGGCGGGTTAATCTTTTCGGCGCGCAAAGCGCCAACAATTGAGGCGGACTACTTCGGTATGTCCGCTTTTTTTTATATATATGAAAAAGAATATACAAAAAAACCGGAGTGAAACCGGTTTTTTGCGTTTGGTGAACCTGGGTGCTTACAGACCTGGTGGGTTCGGTACGCCAAATGTTGCAAGAACAAGGCGAATGAGTCCAAACACCGAGACCATGATAAACAATCCGACAAGACCCCAAACTATTTTGCGCTTCCCTTCGGCGCGCTCAGTAGACTCCTCAGAGTTAGCCAAAAAGAGTGTCAGCCCCCAGAGAAAGTAAACCGTCGCTGCGGCGATCAACAACAACAACAATGGGTTGATGATCGCGTTATTGATGGCTTCCAGAAACTCAGTGGCTGTCATACGTAACCAAAGCTAAACTCTACGGAAGTGCTGGTGCTGGTCGTGCAGTACCCGTTCCAACGCCAGTAAGCGTTTCAAGAAGGTTAACAAGACCCCATAGAGCAATCATCACGAAGATGATAACAACGCCCCAAAGCATGATGCTTCGTGCTCCTGCTCGAGCTTCTGCATCATCCTGATTGAGCATGTATCGTGCAAGTCCCCATAGGAAAAGGAGAATCGCAAGACCAATAACAACTGGTACAGCAGCGGTGATCAGACCATCAATTTGCGTGATAAGGGTCTGGAAGAATGTAAGATCCTGCGCAAGAGCTACAAACGGTGTAGCGATAAGCGCACCGCTAATCAATGCTACTTTTTTCATTATGTGTTCAAATGAATTATATAAACGACCTTTTTTAGCCTAAACTAACTATACTTACATACTAGGAAAAGGCAACATTTTTGTAAATTAGTCCATTGTGGATTGCATACACACAAAGCAAGTACAGCCCAAATATCCTTTAGAGTTGTGGCCACAACGGATTTGTACCGGCATTCACACCGGTAATGACTTCAAGCAAATTCACAAAGCCCCACAGAGAGACCATCACAAAAATCGCAACAATTCCCCAAACCATAGTGTTGCGTGCCGCCTCCTTCCCTTCGACAGAGTCCGTTTGCAGGATATATCGCATAAGCCCCCACAGAAAAAGAAGGATCGCAAGACCCATGACCACTGGTACCAGCCAGTTGATGAGAACTAAAATGCCGATGAGCAGGCTGAAAAAGGTTGGTTGTGCAAGTGCCAGAGCAGGCACACCAAACCCCGCCACCAAGACAGCCACAAACGTTAGAACCT
>JANQMM010000012.1 GCA_028280145.1 Minisyncoccota bacterium
CTTGCAAAGAAAACAGTGAGTAGATCTTCAAAAGACACCTGCTCGGGGTCATGTTCGATTTGCACCACTTCGACGTGCCCCGACTCTCCGCCCGAGACCGCCTCATATGTGGGGTTTTGCATATCACCGCCGGCATACCCCGGCGTCACACTGACCACGCCTTTTATCATACTGAACACTGCTTCAGTACACCAAAAACACCCTCCTCCAAAGACCGCTATTTCTCGTGTACCTATGCGAGAAGCGTCCATACAATAAGACCGACTCCGATCAGTATAAGGATGATCCCAAAAATAAGATGTTTGCTATCGCGTTCTGGTTTATTCTCCATACAAACTTGAAATATCAACCCGGATTACCTTATCGTCACCATCATAAATGGTTCCGGCTCGACCATCCCGATTACTGGTAAGTACATACAACATGCCATCCGGACCAAGCGCAGTGGTGCGAATACGTCCAAATTCGGAAACAAAATGTGCTTTTAGTTCACTGACATCTACGCCACGAATGACTGCTTCATAGAGCGTCTCTCCTCTAAGTCCTCCGAAGAAAATACTCCCACCTGCAAAGGTGGCGCTTCCCGGAGCCCACGTCGTGTCCGGTCCGGAGTGAATGACCGGGCCAACAGTTCCTGCAACGACAATATCTCCCTGGCTTTCCGGCCAGCCATAATTCTCCCCCTTGATGATGAGATTAACCTCATCAAGTCCGCTTCGAACGCCTGAGCGGCCATGCTCTGTGATCCAGAGCGCGCCGGCATCATCCCACGTCAAACCTTGCGGATTGCGGTGGCCATATGAATAGACCTCATTGTTAAAGGGATTGCCCGGCGGAATGCCGCCATCTTCGGCAATACGCAAAACCTTCCCCGCAAGATTCGAAACATCCTGTGAAAGCTCGGGGTTTTGAGCGTCTCCTGTAGTGATGTAGAGATACCCGTCAGGACCAAACGCCATACGTCCGCCATCGTGGAACAGTGCTCCGGGGATACTGTCAAGAATGATTGTTTCATCTCTTAACGCCTGTTCAACGTATGTGTATCGGGCAACAACATTTATTGATCTTCCTGCCTGTGTTGTAGTTCTGTAGAAATAAACATATCGATTGGTCTCAAAGTCGGGATGCAAGACCATACCAAGAAGTCCTCCTTCACCTACATGCAACACATTAGGCACTTCTATTTCAACAAATGTGCTTGAAGCAACGTCAAACTCTATAAGTGTGCCGCCGCGTTCTGAAACGAGTATATTATTGTTTGGAAGAAAAGCGATGTCCCAGGGAATAGTAAGATTCTCGATGATCACTGTATGAGGCAAGATCGTCTCAACCGCTTCCGGCTCTGGCACGTACCCTGATGAAACACTTGTAGTGCTTGTGGTCGCATCCACCGGAGCGTCTTCATCCTGAACAGGTACGGTAATCTCCTCCATGTCATTAAAGATGAAGTTACTGTCCACCTGTATACGTGGTTCTTCTTCTGCGGGCACTTCATTTTGAAGCATGTTAAAAAGCACAAAACCAATAATGGCCAAAAGAAGTGCAACAACAATATATGATGTATTTCTACCCATAAGCGAAAGCATTATACCACCTGTTGTCGCTATTTGAAGATAATGGGTATCTCGAAAGCATCGTCGTGTTGGGGTAATCCCGATGCGTTGTGACGCTGTAGTATAAGTGTGCCGTTGTTGCTGTATCCGTTGCGTATCAAAGCAGTATCAAACAGGATTGTTCCGGAAAAAGGTACAAAGTCTTCAGTCATCCACGGCGCTGTCGCCTCAATATAGCCCTCACCAATGATGAGTCCGTCCCAATCAACCACCGACACCGGAGCAGTCGCCTCAAAGAACCAATAACCTCGGGCTTCACCGGTTACACTAAGCGGGCTTTCAACAGTCGCTCCCCAATCGGGAGATGTCACGGTAATGAGTTCGTGTGTGGTCTGTCTGTCGGTTTCATTTTCAGGTGACACAACAATAGGTTCTGCACCGCTTAAAAGTAGAAGAAGTCCCGACACCACGATAACACCAACGATGATAAAGATGATACAGTTTCTTTTCATATGTTAAATTTTAAAATAAGCGTGTCACCAAAGACAATATCGTTCCACTCACCGATAACGGAGCGTAGGTCATCCTGCACATCGGCAATGAAACCCTGATCAAGCCAATACGGAAGTTTCTTTTGGTACGCATCCATCAAATTACGAGCGCCGGCCAAAAACTGCTCTGGCGTGATGTCGCCCTTGATGACCGGAGTAAGTCCGCCGACGATCCGTTCGGTCATGCCGATCTCTCCACCAAAATCGCTTTGTAATTGATTTTCATCTGACAGACTTTTATACGATTCTGAACGGGCTAATAGACCATAGAAGGAATTCTCGAGCTTTGCCCGGCGCTCGACCACAAAATGAATCAGATCGTGAAGTAAGAACGACTTTGTCTCAAGCTTAAGCGTTTCCCCCGTCCCATCAGGGCGAACATAGCGAAATTCGTGATGGGTATTCGAAATCTTCTTTATATACAAAGTCAGAGAAACAGACATTGCCTCAGTATAGCAGATTTTAAATGCCCAAAATATCGCGCAACACAGGCTCGATTCTGTCCACCATGACCTCATAACCCGCGTCATTCGGGTGAATCGGATCACTCATATATTCACTTTTTCCAATGAGACCATCAAGGATATCGGGAACCAATCCTGTGCCCAATTCTTCGGACAACTCCCGGTATTCCTTTTTGTACTGATCCCTAAGCAAACCCCCTTGCACCCCCACAAGCAACACAGCGCTTCCTGCATTTTGTATCTCTTGAATAATGCTACGAAGGTTGGAAAACGTTTCTGTAACCTCTTTCTTTCGTATTGCATCATTGCCGCCAAGAAGCACAATGACCACTTTTGGATCAAGCGCAGTCACCTCGCTGATGCGTTTGAGGCCGTCTTCAGTGGTATTTCCGCTTACTCCGAGATTAATGACTTCCTCCCCAATGCGACGAGAGAGAACCGAAGGGAAATCGTTTCCTTTGCTGGCACCAACACCTGCCACCAAGCTGTCCCCAAAAGCAACAATTGTCTCTCCCGAAGAGTTTTGGTTGGTAATGGTTGGAGAACCGGCAAGTGCGGAGACCAGAACATAACCAACGACGACAAGTACCGCAAGTGCAAGTCCCTTCTTCATGTAGGAGAAACGTTATCGGTTACGCCAGACACCTCGATAAAGGATCATGAGAATCGTTCCAAATGACGCAAGTAGGATTACAAACCAGGTAAGAGTTCCGACAAACGGAATGAGCTTTACAATGAAGAGCGCAACCACACCGAGAATCGCCCACTTCCAGTCAACCACTACTTTCTTGATGGTCCACTTTGAGAGCAGTGCGCCGACAAGAACTCCTCCGTACGCTTTTGCAATAACAAGAAGTGTTGTGCCGATAAGGAAAAGAATTCCTCCTGCAAACATGCCTATCATGCTAATCGCAAGGACAAGTGCCAGTATCGGCGTAACCACCATGGCAACAAATCCGACAAGCGTGTTCTTCCATAAGTGCTTATATCCATCCTCTCCGAATCGGAGTGACAGTTTTCTAAAGAGAAGAACGAGAACAACTGCCGTTGCAAGCGCCATCATGAGTTGTACCAACGCGAACGAATTGAAGAATTTTCTTGTTTCGTCTTTGTTGAATGAAAGCGGAGAGTCTACTTTTGTTACTTCGCCACCGATGAACGCTCCCTCGGGAATCTCAATTTCCTCACGTGCGCTGTACGTTAGATCGCCGCCGATCGTTACGTCATCACTAAGTGTCACTTTTTCAGTAAACCGAAGATCGACATCACCATTTACAATACCGCCCAGAATGACCTCGCCACCGTAGACCACCACATCACCAGAGACAGTTCCATTAATAACACTTGCGCCCGAGGCAACAACAACGTCACCGCCAACATTTGCGTCCCCAAGCATGCGGACATACCCACCGGCAACGACTAAATCATCGCGAATGGTGCCTGAAACGCGCACTTCTCCACCTGCAACACGTGCATCATCAGAGACAATTGAGAGCAGTTCAACAACGCCTCCGACAGAGAGCACATCTCCGGTCACATCTCCTGCAATAGAGACTTCGCCACCTGCAGTGACACTATCACCAACGATATTGCCGGAAATATCAACAACACCTCCTGCCATATAAAGATCGTCCGTTATAGCATCACCTTTATGTTCGACATACTCGCCTGCCTTAAAGGTTGCGGCTGAGACTGCCGAGGTAGTGAGAAGAAAGAATCCCACAAGAAAAATAAGTACCTTTTTCATAGACTTACAATATTAAAAATAGTAATAGGTTCGCCAATTCCCTCGTCTTCTATAATACACCCGCTATCACAGCTTTCCAAGACCTGAATTGTTCTTTTTCGATCAGATCAATTCGCACACAATGGTCACCGTATCCCCATCCTGTGCCATTTCTTTTGAGCGCACGCTTGCCTTTATAGGAAGGATGTAAGGCCCTTCTTTGGTTGGGAAGATTGAGGTCGTCCACGTTGTCTTTCCAAGCACTGCCCGGACCTTCACCGCACCAAACCCGCGCTTTCGGGTCTGCGGTTGTGCTTTCTTTATCTTTTTGCTGGTTTCATCGCTTACGGTGATAAAGTGCCAAGACCCCTGTCCGCCGTGCCACTGCCAGATGGTATTCTTGATACGAAATGTCTTCATC
>JANQMM010000017.1 GCA_028280145.1 Minisyncoccota bacterium
ACGGGCACGAACATGCAGAAAAACATCATGGTGAAGACGACGATGCTCACGAAGATCACCACGGACATGATCACGGCCCGATAGACCCGCACTACTGGCTTTCAGTAGAAAATGCCAAGCAAATTGCATTGAATGTGGCAGAGGAATTGGGAACGCTTGATGATGTACACGCTTCGCTCTATATGGAACGCGCAGAAAGGTATGTCGAAGAATTGGAAGGATTGAAAGCCGAGCTACAGGACAGCACCACACTTCTTTCCGGCCAAAATATTGTCTCGCTACATGATGCATGGTATTACTTTGCAGATGAATTTGGTGTCACCATTGTAGGGACATTTGAGCCATCGGCTGGAAGGGAACCAACTCCTCAATACCTGGCAACGCTGACTCGCGAGGTTGAGGAGAACAATGTGTCAACCGTATTTATGGAACCGCAATTGTCATCTGCGGCAATAGAGAGTTTCGCGCGTGATAATGATCTTGGCATTGCGATCCTGGACCCTATCGGAGGTGTTGATGGCAGAGATAGTTACGTTTCACTCATGCGATATAACGTAGAACAATTGGTACGTGCGCTGACTGAATAATGAACAACATCGCAATACAAGTGGAAAATGTGAGCTTTGCATACGAGAAAGGGGACGTCGTGATAAAAGACGTCTCTTTCTCGATCCGGGAGGATTCTACCGCAATGATCATTGGTCCGAACGGATCCGGCAAAACGACGCTCCTTAAAGCACTTGTTGGTCTTATTGAACCGACAACCGGCAGGGTGCGCGTATACGGGAAGCGCCCTCAGGATGTACGAGACATGGTGGGGTATGTGCCCCAACGACTTCCTTTTGATCAGAGTTTTCCGCTTACGGTGTCTGAATTTTTTGCTATTTCGCATAAAGACCAGAGTGAAAACATTGAGATCATTAAAGAGCATCTGGGAATCCAAGGGCTTGGCACCCACCTTATCGGTACACTGTCCGGCGGTCAACTGCAACGAGTGCTCATTGCACGAAGTCTACTTGGGAGTCCGAAGATTCTTTTTCTTGATGAGCCGGTAAGTGGCGTAGACGTCGGCGGGGAAGAGACTTTTTATGAACTAATAAAAAACATCCAGAAGAAGCATGGTGTAACCGTAATAATGGTGTCGCATGAAGTACATCTTGTGTCCAAGGTTGCCGATCAGGTGATCTGTTTGAACAAAGAGATGTTGTGCAGTGGAGCGCCGGAAAGTACATTGGTGCCCGAAGTGATAGAACAAATGTATGGGACGGATGTGTCAATATATAAACACCATTGTTAAGTATCTATGATGGAAATATTACAGCTGGAATTCATGCAACGTGCCTTTTTGGCCGGAATTATCCTTGCGCCTCTTTTGTCGGTACTTGGGTCTTTTGCAACTTTGCGCAAAATGTCCTTTTTTGCTGAAGGGATCGCACATGCATCACTACTTGGTGTTGCGCTTGCAATTCTTGCCGGCGTTACTCCATTTAATGGGGCTCTTGTGATCGGGGTGGTGTTCGGGGTCTTGGTATATGTCCTTGAACGTCAAACCAATATTACGTCGGATGCATTGATCGGGATCATATTCACTGCCGGCATGGCTCTTGGGATCATGATCATCTCTGCGCAACCAGGATATCAACCTGACTTACTTAGTTTTCTTTTTGGAAGCATTCTTGCGATTACCTGGAGCAATGTATATGTGATATTTGGCCTTTCGGTGGCAATACTCTGCTTTGTGGGAATATATTTCAAGCATCTCATTCTTCTTACTCTCTCAAAGGAGATCGCGTGGACTTCCGGCGTTAACACAAAAATGCTTGATCTTGCATTTTATATACTCATCTCTGTTTCGGTTGTGTTGGGGGTCAAGCTGTTGGGGATCATTCTTGTAAGCGCGCTACTGATTACGCCTGCGGTTACGGCAAAGTTGATCACCGGATCGTTTCGATCCTATGTAACTCTCTCTGTTATCTTTGCACTTGTGGCTTTTGTAGCAGGTCTCTTTGTTTCGTATTATCTCGATCTTCCTTCCGGAGCTTCGATTGTTGTTATGGCCACCACACTTTTTGTTGTTGTCCTTGCCGGGCGAGGGTTGTTCTCAAATAACACACGAAGTCGATAATTTCTAAGTTTGTTTGAATTAAGTTTGATTCTTGTGCCCGGAGCGGGGGTCCTCTTCCTCCGAATCATTTGATTCGGGCTCGATTTCCGGTAGCCACCCGACATTTTGAGGTACGTTTTCTATGAGTTTTTGGACACCCTACTAATGGGAGGCTCGAAATGATATATTATTTTCATGGAAAATGAAAATAATCGTACCGCATACACTTCGTCAGAAAATCAGATACGATCGTACATGAATACAGTAACTCCACTATCTAAGTATTCTGCTATGATACTATTTGTTGTTTTGCCCTTCGCAGGATTTTGGTTAGGTATGCAGTACGGACACCCGCAAACAGTCGTTTATGTCGAGACAACAAACACAACCCCTGTCTTGGAAACTACGTCCGATGTTGAAACTGAGCAATACGCTCCTGAGACTAAAAAAATATTAGCTGCATATCTTTCGCCGTACAAAAACTCTGTTTATTCTGGTTTGGAAGACAATGAAATTGATAAAATAAACCGAATTACCTCATTGGCACAAAAGCAGACCTCCTACACCAAAGAAGAAATTGAAACCGCAAAAGACTTTTACAATGAACTGTTTTTAGAATCCATGTACGAACGGGTGGAAGACGCACCTAGCTTTAGAACTAATGAGATACTGCGAACCAAGGTGTGTATTGCTGTTTCAATAATTTCGAACGAGAAGTCAGAGGTGGTAGAAGATTGTACTGGTGAAGATATGTTTCCATCTGATATAGAATGGTCAACAGATGACCTAACTGCAGTTGCTCAAATTATTCCATATTATTTAGCCGGGTCTCACTATTTTAATCTGGATAGTGGCACAGACCTTTCAAGATATTATTTTAAACAGGTCTTACTCCATCAAGAAGCAGCTGAAAATCAATGGGGTCAGGAATACTTTGAGCAAGTTGCTGGAGACGATTATATCAAGATGGTTGAAGATGCACGTGTAAAATTGGAGTTACTCAATGAATGATAGAAAACACTTGTGCATTGATGTGCAGAGACGGAGCATAGATTGTCTCGTCGCCCACACTCATGAAAAAGCGTATTCGTTTAGAATACGCTTTTTCACAAGCCTTGTTTTGTGGCAGGGAATCAAACCCGAATCGGCAGTACCACAAACCGGAGCGTTAGTCGTTACGCTATAGTCGCTATGGTGCCCGGAGCGGGGATCGAACCCGCATGATCAAGATGATCACAACATTTTAAGTGTTGCGCGTCTACCAATTTCGCCACCCGGACGCTTACCCTTATTTTTACCACGATGAGTGGGTTTCAAGCTATGACAATTTGGACACAGTATCCTTAAATTGCTTAGACGATTATCATGCCTGTTTCCGTTAATGTGGTCAAGTTCTAAGGGTGAATATCCTTCAGCGTTCTTTTTGCACCAACCACATTCTTCGCAATATTGCCTCTTAATACCTTCTTTAAAAAGTCTCTGTTTTAATTTGTAACTCTGGAACGTACTGTTTTTTACTAAAATTTGACTCAGTGGAATAATTGGCTTACCAATCTCTGTCAAACCCTTATTCCAAGCCTTTCCTTTAAAGTGTGATGTATCTAAATTGGATTCTTTTATATATCTCTTTACCTGAGTATAGTTGCCTCCAGCCGGAATAAGTCCAAGCTTTTTAATAACCTGGCGCAAACTTGTTGAATTGGCAACAGCTTTTTTCAGCTGGAGAGTAGTCCAAGATCGTTTTTTCATACTTTTAACTCTACCACTTCTTTTTCTTCAGAATGCAACCAAAAGACACCCTAGAAGGCTTAGGTGTAGGTTCATAATTGAGGCGTGGACGGGAATCGAACCCGTGCATGTCGGTTTTGCAGACCGAAGCGTTACCACTTCGCCACCACGCCGTTATTTCATCATGTCGGTTTTGCACACCTCAGAGTAAACGCAATACCATTGCCTTTACTCCACTTCGCCACCACGCCTTACTACTACTTCTCTTCATCAACTTGGTTGAACAGATCGTCCATATGTTGGCGATGTTTTTCACCCACATCAAGATCGAATACGAAAAAGGGAAGACGCCGCATTTTTACTCTATCCTTGATGTACGCTCTCACATCATCTCGTTTTCTATTCAAAAAATCAAGGGCACCTTTTGTCTTTTCGTCCGGGAATACCGTGATGAGGATCGTACCTCGTGCACGATCCTTTGAAAGATGAACACTTGTTACGGTGATCAGGGCGGTCCTGTTTGATTCGGTATTAATGTATTCTGCCGCAGCATTCTTTATCAGTTCCACTGCCTTGTCGTCTTTTGTGCTCATGTTATTTCATCTCTACCGTATATGCTTCTATGTAGTCTCCGGGGTGCAGTTCACTTTCTGTTTCAAGTTCGCCACCAAATTCGTTTGGAGATGACACTTCTTTTACTTGAGCCTTGGTCGATTGTAGGTTTGTGATCTTGCCGTTTCCGACCACTTCATTTGTATGGAGGATGCGAGCCAAATTCCCAACAGATATTGTTCCTTCCTCGATTCGACCACCGAACACCTGTCGATTCTTTGTTTTGTTGAAGAGTTTGAGTATCTTGATGCGGGCATGTACCTCAACGGTCTCTCTCTTTGGGGTACGATTCTGAATTGCCGTTTTAAGCCATTCTGCCAGTTCATAAATAATGGAAAATGTCCGTATCTCAATACCGGCACGTTCTGCAAGGTCCTTTGCAACAGCATCAACCCCAACATTAAATCCAAGGATGATTGAGTTGTGTTTCCCTCCGGCAGTCTTCACGTCGTTTTCGGAAATACTTCCGGCGCCTTCTGCAACAATACGTACTTCAACATGCTCGGGAATATCTATCTTTGCCATTTCATGCTTGATCGCATCAATGGTGCCGAGCACGTCAGTTTTAATGATGATCGGAATGCAGGTGATCTCTTCGTCCTCCTCATCAGAAGAATCATGTTTTGCGGTCTGTTTTTGTTTTTTCATTTCCGCGTATTGCCTCATTGCTTTTTCGGCATCTCGTTTGTTTGTGAAGGCAACAAATGTTGTTCCAACTTCTGGCACATTACTGAAGCCAACGATACGAATTGGGGATGAAAGGGTGGCTTCTTCTATTTTCTGGCCCAAAAAGTTTTCCATTATGCGAACCGGTGCGGTCGACTCGCCTGCAACCACGAATTCACCACTTCTAAGTGTGCCGTTGGTGATGATAAGCGTTGCGGTCACTCCTTTTTTCATGTCGACATTTGATTCGATCACAAGACCTTCTGCGGGGGCGTCGGGATCTCCTGAAAGTTCCTCAACGTCTGCGGCAAGCAACAAGAGATCCAGAAGATCATTAATCCCTTCACCTGTTTTTGCGGAGATCTCTGCATATGGAATGTCACCACCAAGGCCTTCAAGATATATCTCGTGTTCAATAAGGGATGTTTTTGTTTTGTTGATATCGGCACCCGGCTTGTCTATCTTGTTTATTGCAACGATGAACGGACATCCTGCTTCCTTTATGGAAGAGAATGCTTCCAAGGTCTGTGCTTTGACACCATCTTCTGCGGAGACGATCAAAATAGCAATATCGGCAACACCGGCACCACGCGAGCGCATCTGACTGAAAGCTTCATGCCCCGGTGTGTCGAGAAAGGTGATTTTCCGACTCTGACCGGACTCGTCCTGGTGGGTTACTTCGTATGAAGAGATGTGTTGTGTGATTCCGCCGGCTTCGGTCTCAACGACATTGGATTTTCGAATATAGTCCAAAAGCGTCGATTTCCCGTGATCGATATGGCCCATAATGACCACAATAGGAGCCCTTTGTATGCTTTTGTTCGATGTTTCTTCTGTCATGTTGAGATATTCTCTTCACAGTGTTTATGTGTTCTTGGCGCAAGCTTCCTCTATTACGGTAGTTTCTTCTGGAGTTAGCTCGTACTCTGATGTACCATTTTTTATCAATTTTGAAAATATACCGACACGTTCTCTGGTATGGATCGTCGATATAACCACACCGTTTTTGTGTTCATCCAAGAAGGCTGTTGCAAAACTCTGACTGCCTCCATGCCCTGAACCTTTGAAGGGATTAAATCGAACAGTTGAGACGTGTTGGATGCTTCGACTAAGCCGCTTCTCGACATTGGCCAAGTGTTGCTCCACTTGCTCCTTGAATGCCTTAAATTCTCGGGCGTGCGTCTGCACTTCGTAGAGGCCGGTCTCCAGGTTCTCTTTGTTGGTGCCGGTGGTAAGTCGTTTCAACTTAAGCTCGAGACGTATAACCCACAGAACAAGAAAGGCCAAGACGGCAAAAAGAAACAGAATGAGTAATTGTGGATCAGGAAGCGTCATAGGTCGTGCAATAGCCTGGATTATACCGCTAATATCGGCTTTTGCAAAAGAAAAGATCGCATGTGCATATACTGGTTCCTTTCAGTAACGTTTCTTTTAACACGCGCACACTCGGTATAGAATGTAGTAAAGCGTTTGAGCTTTACTGATACGTCATGAATTTATTCCGCAGTAACAAAGCAAATGCCGGTGAGCGCGTGTATCTTGATCACGCAGCTTCAACACCGGTGGACTCACAGGTCGTACATGCAATGGAGCCGTACTGGTCGCGGATATACGGGAATGCAGGAAGTCATCACCATGAAGGACGCGCGGCCAAGTCAGCTATCACGAAAGCTCGAAATGAATGTGCGGAATTCATCGGCGCAAGGCCAAATGAGGTTATCTTTACCGGAAGCGGTACGGAATCAAATAATATTGCCATCTTTGGCACGATCGGCACCATTCTTGAGCAAGGACGTTCGCTTGAAGACATTCATATCATTACTTCGGCAATCGAACATCCTTCAGTACTTGATTGCTTTAAAAAACTCAAAACACAAGGTGCGCGTGTTACTTTTTTACGAGTTGATCAAAGTGGGGTAGTTGATCTCAAAGAATTGCGCACTGTGCTTACAAAGCACACTGTTCTCATTTCCATTATGTATGCGAATAATGAGGTTGGTACACTGGAGCCGATTGCGGAAATCGGGAAGATAGTCCGGAAGATGAGAGGGAATAATCAATTTCCTTATTTTCACACCGATGCCAGTCAGGCAGGGCTCTATACTTCAGTGCACGTGGACAAACTTGGCGTCGACTTTCTTACTCTTGATGCACAAAAGATGTACGGCCCGAAGGGGGTCGGGCTTCTCTACAAACGTAATGGCCGGCCGATCAAGCCTGTTATTGTTGGTGGCAGTCAAGAATTTTCCATACGACCCAGTACCGAAAACACACCACTTATTGTTGGTTTTGCAAAAGCATTTGAATTGGCGCGCGCAGAAATGAATGAAGAGGTGAAACGGTTGCGTGACATACAGGTGTATGCAATGCAAGAGATCGCAAGCAAGATTCCGCAGGCGGTTATTAATGGTCCCGATATCAAGCATGTGGAACAACGGCTAGCAAACAACGTGAACATCTCGATCCCCGGCATTGAAGGAGAGTATGCGACCATCACTCTTTCTGAAAAAGGGATCGCAGTCGGCACACGCAGTGCTTGTATTGGCGAAGCGGGTGGCCCGTCGTATGTACTTGAAGCCATGGGAAAGAGTGATCTGGCTCAGAATTCACTTCGTTTTTCTTTCGGGAAGTCGACCAAAAGGGAACACATTGATCGGCTTGTTGCGGCACTTACAGAAATTGTTCAGTCCTTTGACAGAAAATAATTTACGTGGCAAAATGCTCTTCCGGATAAAGCGATTTCATCAAGAAGTTGAGCCGTTATTTTGAAAGAGGATTCTTGCTGAGAAGAGTGATTTAGCGTATCATGAGGCTATGAATTTGGAGGATTTAAACAAAACCCAGATCATTCTTCTTACTCTTTTGGTCAGCTTTGTGTCAGCAATTGCGACGAGTATTTTTACTGTCAAGTTGCTTGAAGAGGCTCCTCCGGCTGTAACGCAGACAATTAATCGTGTAGTGGAAAGAACGATTGAACGTGTGGTTCCGGCAGAGCCGACTGAGACGGGTGCGGTAGAGCAAACAGTTATCGAAAAAGAGACGACGGTCGTCGTCAAAGAAGAAGACCTGATAACTGATTCTATCGAAAAGAACAAACGCAAGATCGTACGTCTTGTAACAGTGCTTCCGAATGACGAGCCTGCCATAGAAGGCACCACCACTCCGGAAGTGGCACCCTCGTATGTGTTTCATGGTATTGGGGTGATCGTAAAATCTGATGGTCTGGTCGTTACTGCTTCGCAGGTTGCAGATGTTGGAGAG
>JANQMM010000030.1 GCA_028280145.1 Minisyncoccota bacterium
AGCCGATACGGGCATCGAGTGCGCGCTTTTGTGGGATATTCGAGGACATGAAGCAGGTTTCTATGGTGCGCGCGTGTTTCCAACATCAACGAGTCTTACGATCGGTACGGATCAAGGCATAAATTGCCTGAACGTAGATATTACAAGAGCCGCATTCCCTTGGAGTGTGACGCAGGCGGCATCTGCGGCAACCACGACCTTTGAACTTGATTTCCCAAACATAAACGCTTGCACCATTGTACAAGTGGCAAAATATCAGGCTTCTGGAAGAGAGAATACTACTGTTTTTTCTCGTGGTTATAACGTGCCGTGCAACGCAACGACAACCTCACCGAACGCGGTTGAGCGAGCCATTCAGGTGCGGTATATTTTCAATTAATGAAGAAGCCCACACAAACCGGCACAAAAGACAGGATAGAGAAATTACGTGATCTTGTTGCCCATCACCAACATCTCTACCACGTGCTTGATCAGCCTGAGATCTCAGATGAGGCATACGATTCACTTCTTCGTGAACTTATTTCACTAGAAGAAGAGTTTCCGCAATACCAGATAGAAAATAGTCCGAGTATGCGCGTTGGTGGTACACTTCTTGAGAGCTTTACCAAGACCACACACTCGGTACGTCAGTGGTCTCTTGATAACGTATTCAATTTTGAAGAACTTTCAAAATGGCAGGAAAAATTGCAACGCATTCTTATAAAAGAGTACGAAGGGAAACTTCCAAAACTTGAATACTGCGCCGAATTAAAGATCGACGGACTCAAAATTGTGCTCACCTATGTAGGAGGCGCACTGGTGCGCGCGGCAACACGCGGCGATGGCATTATCGGAGAAGATGTGACACACAATATTAGAACGATCGGTAGTATTCCACTTACACTCTCCCGAGCGGTTGATATAACCGTTGCAGGTGAAATATGGCTCTCAAAAAGAGAATTTGAACGCATCAATCGCGAACGCAAAAAAAACGATGAGCCGTTGTTCCAAAATCCACGAAACGCAGCGGCTGGCACTATTCGCCAACTTGATTCTAAGATTACCGCATCTCGAAAACTTGATTCCTTTATCTATGATATAAGCCACATTGCCGGAGACGGGCTGGAATGGAAAACACAAACAGAAGAGTTGGAGCTTTTACGTGAGCTTGGGTTTAAGGTTGAGGGTCATTATAAACTCTGCAAGAGCATTACTGATATTGAGAAGTTTTACAATACATGGACTGAAAAGAAAGAGAAGCAGGATTTTGGTGTGGACGGCATTGTTGCCAAAGTGAACGATGTCGCCTTGCAGGAAAAACTTGGTCACACCGGCAAGGCTCCCCGTTTTGTCGTTGCGTACAAATTTCCGGCAGAACAAGTGACCACGACAGTGCATGACATCGTATTACAAGTGGGAAGAACAGGTGTAGTTACTCCTGTTGCTGAACTTGAGCCGGTATTTGTTGACGGTTCAACTGTGTCTCGGGCAACACTGCATAATGAAGACGAGATCAAGCGACTTGATGTTCGTGTAGGTGATACGGTTATCTTGCAGAAAGCGGGTGATGTCATTCCCGATATCGTCTCGGTAATAACGAGTTTGCGCAAAGGCACAGAGAAGCCCTATAAGTTCCCTAAGAAAGTGATGGCCTGTGGTGGTGATGGGCGTATAGAGCGTGTGCCGGGACAGGCCGCGTGGCGTTGTGTCGCAAAAGACTCGCCGGAGCAGACAAGACAAAAGCTCTATTATTTTGTATCAAAAAAAGCTTTCAATATCGACGGCCTTGGTCCGCGCATTCTTGACCTGCTCTTCGAGAAAAAGCTCATCAAAACATTTCCGGATATTTTCGAGCTCAAGGCAAAAGATCTAAGTCCGCTTGAAGGTCTTGGTGAGAAATCTGCGGACAATATAATCTCACAGATCAAGGAAGCAAAGCGAGTCAGCTTGCATCGGTTCATTATTTCGCTTTCCATTGACGGGGTGGGAGAGGAGACGGCGTACGACCTGGCTCGGCACTTTGGTTCATTCAAGGTATTGCAAAAGACCAATGAGGAAGAACTAATGAAAATTGATGGCGTTGGTGACATAGTCGCACGCTCGATCGTGCATTGGTTCAAACAGAAAAAACATCAGGATATGCTCAAGCGTCTCCTAAGACATGTCAACATAGAAGAGGGCGGTGTAAAAGAAACATCAACTAAATTTGAAGGACTAACATTTGTCATAACAGGAACACTTGATTCAATGAGTCGTGACGAGGCAAAAGAGAAGGTGCGGCTACGTGGTGGTGCGGTTTCAAGTACTGTATCAAAAAATACCGATTACGTGATCGTAGGGGCAAACCCCGGATCAAAAGCACAAAAAGCAGAAACAATGGGTGTCGAAATGTGGGACGAAGATGCGTTTCTGGCAGAGCTCGATATGTAACTCTAGAGCTTGGATATAAAGAATGATAGTATGGAGCGTATGATCAAAATTGAAGAAATCGAAAAGTTGGCAGAACTCTGTCGCATTGATGTAACGGAAGATGAGAAGAAGAGTCTGGCCTCTGATATTGAATCAATTTTGGAATATATCTCACAAATTCAAGAGGTGGCCTCGGTAGAGTCGAAGCCGGAAGTGGGCGTGCACCGCAATGTGATGCGTGAAGACGGGAAGCCTCATAAGAGCAAACTCTACACCGAATCGCTTCTTAAATCAGCACCCAAGCGGGAGGGGGGGCATGTAAAGGTTAAAAAAATATTGTCCCAGAATCAAAAAGGGCTATAGAGAAGACTGATGAATGAACATACACAAAAAACACTTGGAGAATTGAAGGATATGCTTGAAAACGGCGAATGTTCGGCTGTTGACCTTGTAAAAAAGAGCTTGAAGACAATAAAAGAGGAAAATGATGAGATCAATGCATATCTTGAGGTTTTTGATGATGCTCTTGAGGAGGCAGAGGAGGCAGATAAGAGAAGAAAAAAAGGAGAACAAGGGGCACTTCTTGGTATTCCGATAGCAGTGAAAGACAATATGCTCATTGAGGGTAAGACGGTGAGTGCGGGCTCAAAGATACTTGAAAATTATACGGCAAGTTATGACGCTTTCGTTATCCAAAAACTGAAGGAGTCGGGAGCGGTCATCGTTGGACGTACGAATCTTGATGAATTTGCTATGGGTGGTTCAACAGAAAATTCAGCATTTGGTGTTGTAAGAAATCCGCACGATAAGACACGCGTGGCAGGTGGCTCGTCGGGCGGTTCTGCCGCCGCGGTTGCAATGGGTAGCGTGCCGGTTTCTCTTGGCTCTGACACTGGTGGTTCAATTCGAGAACCCGCCGCATTTTGTGGATGTGTAGGACTTAAGCCAACGTATGGCACGGTATCGCGAAACGGACTCATTGCTATGGGCTCGTCTTTGGACCAGATCGGCCCATTTGCAAATACGGTTGATGATGTAGAACTTCTCTTTCGGGTCATTGAAGGTCATGATCCTAAAGACAGCACATCACTACTGCACCCGGAGTTTGCAACGGCGGATAAAAACACACTTACCATCGGTGTCCCACGAAGCTTTTTTAAAGAAGGCGTGCGCTCTGACGTGTTGGAGCAGTTTGAGGCAACACTCGAAATGCTCAAGACAGCAGGTCACACCATAAAGGATATTGAGCTTCCGTATATCAAATATTCACTTCCGGTGTATTACATCATCATGCCGGCTGAAGCCTCGACCAATCTTTCAAGATTTGACGGCATGCGTTATGGCTTGCATGTAGAAGGAAAAGATCTGTTGGAAGAATATAAAAAAAGTCGGGGGAAGGGTTTTGGAAAAGAAGTTCGCAGGCGGATCATGCTCGGCACGTATGTACTTTCATCCGGTTACTATGATGCATACTATGGAAAAGCAACGACCGTTCGCAAGATGATCCAGGATGACTTTACACGTGCGTTTAAGGATTGTGATGCCATCGCAACACCAACCACACCCAGCCCGGCCTTCACCATAGGAGAAAAAGAAGATCCGGTTTCAATGTACCTTACTGATATTTTTACTGTTCCGGCAAATATTGCGGGTATTCCCGGCATTTCTGTCCCGATGGGTAGTGTAACGCGACACGACAAGAAGCTCCCTATAGGATTTCAGATCATGGCTCCGCATATGCACGAAAACACTCTTTTTACACTCGGACGTCTGGTGGAGAAAAAAACAAACTAGTTCATGGATAGAGAAAAGAAAAAATATCCGTATGGGTGGGAGGAACCTCTCATCATTACGTTACTCATTGTTTTTTTGTTGCAGTTTCTCGCAGGATTTTCTGGCTTCATAGTAAGTCAAACAGGAGTAAATACTGACGGTTTCTTTAGCGTGTTTCTTGGGAACCCGAAATTACAGGCAGACACTCCCATCGGAACAAAGATCATAAACGCACGAGACGGTCTTATCTATGCGGGGCCGGGAAGTGATGAAGTGATCGGTGAGGCAAAACGCGGGGATCTCGGGGAGGTTGTTGGCGGTCCTATTTTAATAGATGGTGAGCTGTGGTGGGAGATAGAGTACGAGGACGGCACGCGCGGTTGGGTGCGGGGTAGTGATATAGAAATCGATCTTGAGCGGGATCGCAAGGCGCTTAAGGCGAATACACCAATTGGCACAAAGGTGCAAGCGACAGAAGAAACAACTGTCTATAGTAGTCCTGAAGGGGGTATTCCGGTTGGCACTGTCTCGGAAGGTGAGAGAGGTACTATTATTGGGGGGCCGGTTGAGGTTGACGGTGAGCGATGGTGGCAGGTGAAGTATGAGGACGGTACGGTTGGATGGGTGCCTGAAAGCAGTCTTGAAGTGGATGTAAAGCGGGATATTCTTGGACTTAATGACACTACTTCCCTTGGTACCGCAATAAAGAGCATAGAGAATCTTGATGTGTTTAATTTCCCTCGAAACGGCATTGTCATTGGTACGCAGGTGCGTGGGGCACTCGGAACGCTGGTAGGTGGTCCTGTAACGGTGAGCACCACGCGTTGGTGGGATGTTGATTTTGAAGAAGGTGTCGATGGGTGGGTGGATGAAGAATTGTTGGAAAGACAGTTCCCGCTACAACAGGCCGCGGAAAGTACAGGCAGTTTTTTAAGAAAAGTGGCATTTCTTGTTTCAGCGATTCTCGGTGTTGGTGTCATTATGCTTTTCTTTAAGCTACGCGATGAGATTCGGCGTGAGTATCATCTATTCAAACCGCTCTCGGTCTTGCCGGACGAACATCATGCAAAGCACGATAAATGGTCTCGAGTATTGGAGCACGTGAATTCAGATAACCCGAATGACTGGAGGCTTGCGATCCTGGAGGCTGATATCATGCTTGAAGAAATGGTAGACACTATGATGCTTGGTGGCAATACATTAGGTGAGAAACTGAAGCGTGTTGAGCGTGCGGATTTCAAGACCATTGATAAAGCTTGGGAAGCACATAAGATGAGAAATGCTACTGCACACCAGGGGGGAGATTACATTCTTACGCAACGTGAGACAAAGCGTATTATCGCATTATATAAGGATGTCTTTGATGAGTTTCATTTTGTGTAAGGGGTGAGAATTGGTTGGCGCCAGAGATTCAATAATGTTGAGTGTTTTATAAAGCCTTATATGCAAACAATTACACGTGCTATAATGCGGCCATGAACAACAGAGAAGGACTCCCTATAGAACAAGAATCACCACACGATCAGCTTTATGATAAGGCTTTAGATAAGCTTTCTGGACTTTTTCCTGATGCTGAGGAGGATATGCGTGCTGGGAGAAAAGGTAGAATTGTAGACAGTTTCCTGACAGATGTTCTTGAAGAAGCTGGTGTGAAGGGCGGAAGCTATTTTCATCGCATGTCAACAGAGCAACAAAAAGAAGCGCTTTCGAACATAGATACTGAGGCCATGTTTGAAGGTGTGTCGCCAGAAATCATTGAATTTTATAGAAAGAGAATAGATACCTCTGATGAAGAAGCGACAGAAGAGTAGTTTTTAAATCTAGAGTCACATTTTTCACTTTCCTAACACGTACTACAAAAGGCCCTTAAGGGCCTTTTGTAGTACGTGTTGCGGAGGCGGGAATTGCACCCACGTCTGGAGGTTATGAGCCTCCCGAGCTACTGCTGCTCCACTCCGCGATGAATTTATCCAATTGTAGAAAGACTGCAGTTAGAGTCAAGGCTGACTTGCACCACTCGGGAGAAACCTCCCGGTTCAAATGTGTCCCACACATTCTCACCTACTCTCCACTCCGCGATGGATATTTCAATAATACTACACGTTTTTCGTAAAAATGCAAATGGTCTATTGAAAAGAACTTGCAACCATGCTATTTTTTTGTTTACTGCATACATACGCCGGGATAGCTCAGTTGGTTAGAGCGTAGGACTCATAAACCTAAGGTCGGTGGTTCAATTCCACCTCTCGGCACTTACACAAAAAGAAGTAGTTGTAAAACTACTTCTTTTTGTGTTTATGGTGAGGTGGAATTGAACGACGGAGCAACCATGTCCAAACAGTCTGGGGGACTGTTTGGACATGTCTTTTGTTGCGAGTCGTGTCCCGCCGCACTTCTCGCGTAGGCGAGTTAGTGACGGTCAGGACATTCCACCTCTCGGCACACGTTGAAATAGAAACCTTTCTCGCTGAGAAGGGTTTTTATATGTATGCAAACAGAAAAAATACAAAAGATAACACTCAAGATATTCTTTCCCGCCATGTATCTTTGTGCATCCATTGCATTAGTCGCGTTGTGGTTGGAAGAACATTTAGTCGAATCGTTTTTCTTACTCATTCCAAGCTTTTTCATCATTGGTCTTGCCGCCCTCATTACGTGGTGTGTCGCGATGGTAGTCGAGTTTCGAAATATTGCGAAAGGCAAAAAATAAGCTATACTATGACTCATTGAGTTTTTGAGCCTATATGTATGATTTATGGGCTTAAACATATCGCGATGCGGCGGTAGCTCAATTTGGTTAGAGCACCCGCCTGTCACGCGGGAGGCTGCGGGTTCAAGTCCCGTCCGCCGCGCAGAGTAAGAAAAAGATCCGAGTGCATCTCGGGTCTTTTTCTTACTCTTGTTTCGGGTAGAGGACGGGACTTGAACGACGGAGACGCCATTTCTTGGAGCTCTGGGAGAGCTTCAAGAAATGTTTCCTGCGTCGAGTTGGGGCTGACGGTACTTTTCGCGTAAGCGAATTAGTAACCGTGGCCAAGTCCCGTCCGCCGCGTCACAACGAGTATTTCGCCTTTAAATCCCTTTACTGAGGGGTTTTGGTTCTAACTGATATACTTATCTTATGAAAAAATCATTTGAATTTGACCATCACCCTGAAGTTGTTGAAGATGGCAAAGCACTGAAAAGAATAGAAAGGTTAAACATGAAAGAGGACCTAGCTTCCCCTGAAGCTCGCGTGAAATTGTTTTCCAGTCTAACAGACGAACAGTATAAGAAAATGTTTGGATACATAAATTCTCTCACTCGAGGAGAGAGAATTAATTATGACTATGAAGACGGTCAGTTTCCATCAGGCGAGACACCACCATTTGAAAGTAAAGAAAAATTGATGAACGAAACGTTTGAAGCGGTTCGTCAGATACTTTCTGCCTCAGACGAAGAAGAGATAGATGAAACAGAGCTTAAGCACAGACTGCGAAAAGCAGGATTAACTTTGGCCGGAGGAATAAACTACATTCATCCTAAAGAAAATGGAAACGGTAGAACGGGTCGGGTACTCCATTACTTAATGGAGTACGGATCAGATAGAGGAGATAAGGTTTTTGAGGATGAGCTATACTCAATAATTGCGAAGACTCCGACATACGAAGGAGATATTGCATATCCTATGTATGATACTCCGCCAGCAGAATTAGAAAGAGCGTTGGAGGGATATGCTCGACAGCATGATGAAGATTATGAGTCCCTGCATCCAAGAGATAAAGCATCAGCTCGAGTAAAGACGTTTTTAGAAATGATGAAGAATGATATCGACGTGCCAATAATTGAAGAAGTTCTAATTCGAACACAGTTATACGATGGAAGTGAAGTTCAGATCGAAAAAATTCAGCCAAGTGAAATAGGGGGAGACGAGCTATATGAGCGTTTATATGTATCATCATCTACAGTACCAAATAGAGGTGTAGAAGAAATCTCGCCTGAGATGGAGCGAGTTAAATCTGAAAGGAAAGATGAACTAAAAGAAAATAATACAATTAAGATTGAGATGGATTTAATTTAATAACTTGTACGCTTTGCATTTAGTTCCAACGTGGTCCACGAGGGCGTAGAATATCTTATAGCTTGCTAAAATATAATCATGAAAAAGAAAGGGCTCATTATATTTGACATGGACGGAGTGATTGTTGACTCGGTTATGTTGACGTATCAATATACAAAGAAGTCACTTCCTTTTATGTCATTTCCACTCTATCAAAAGATCTTTGATAGAGATTGGTTCAAATATGCCCTACACATCTATGGTAAGTTTCGTGGGAACAGAGTTTCAAAAAAACTTGAGAATAAGCGTAGCCGATACATAGAGGAGAAATTACAATCACGCATCATTCCGGGAAGCAAGAAGCTTCTTGAGACACTCTCTCAGCACTACGAACTCGCCCTCAATACTAACGCGAGCATACCTAGTGCGATACCAATTCTTGAAAAACACGATTTACGTAAGTTTTTTGGCGTGATAAAGACTCGGGAGAATACAATGGATAAAGCAATAAAGAATCACGAGATTTTAGAAGAAACAGGGTACGCTCCAAAAGAAACCCTGTTCATCACTGATTCCATCCGAGATGTAGAAGATGCGATGCAAAGCGGGATATGTTCGATTGGGATGACAACGGGCGTACATGGAAAAACACACTTTGGTGTAAGACATATAGCCGAGGGCGTTGTTGCCGTTGCAGATAATCACAACGAAACAGAAGTAGCGATCAAACAATTTTTCAAGAAACGAGACAAGTCTTAAGCCCAGTTGAAATGAAAGGGGCATCCGATTGTTTCCAACATCGTCCACTATAGAGCACGCAAAATCAAAAACATCTGAATACCTTCCAAGTACTTTTGATTTCTGTGTTTGAGTCGATCTTATGTAAAAGATACAATGGAGTTGTGAAATTGCGAGAACACAAAACAGAATACTGGAATGAGCTAAAAAGAAATTATTATTTCTGGATAGCGATTATTCTTATTTTGAGTTACTTTTTCTTCGAAAACGTTCTTATAGCTTTCCTTGGATTAATTCTATTGATTGTAATCAAGTACAGGGTT
Organism: Minisyncoccota bacterium; assembly: GCA_028280145.1. Taxonomy (GTDB): domain Bacteria; phylum Patescibacteriota; class Minisyncoccia; order Phycocordibacterales; family JACZSL01; genus JANQMM01. The sequence continues at coordinate 9,262 of JANQMM010000030.1, forward strand.
GTAGGTCGTTTAGAGGAGCGTCATGGAAGCAACAACAAAGAGGGGGTAGAAAACTGATCACAACCCCAATGGCCTAGAACGTATCTCGACCAGATATTGTGGCAGAAAATATAGTTTTGGTATGGATGAAATAAATTCAGGCTAAAACTGTAATAACTGGTGCAGGGAGGGACACCTGGCTAGCAAACGTCCGGTTTAGCAAATAATCAAAAAATAATGACCAAAACTCAAAACACGGTTATCGCACTTGGATTACTGCTTGCAACAACGCTTGGCGCACAAAGTGCCTTTGCTTTCGGAGGCGGAGGTGGTCACTTTGGCGAAGGCAAGAGTTTTCGCGGAGGGGATCGCGAAGGTCTTGTCCCGACTGAAATGCGGGAAGAGTGGCGTGCTGAGAAGAAGGCTCTCTTTGAAAACCTTACTGAGGAAGAGAAAGAGGCCTTACGAACCGAAATGAAGGAAAAGCGACAAGTCCATCGGGAAGAGAAACGCGCGGCAGTCTCAGAATTCACTGGCCTTTCGACTGAATTGCTAAGGGAGGCAAAGCAAAGTGGCAAGTCGATGGGTGATATTCTCACCGAACAAGGCATCAGCCAAACCGAAGCAGAACAATTTCTCACCGAACAGGCTCATGCAAAAGTTGACTCTGTTGTAGAGAGACATAGTCTTGAGGTGGAGGAAGAGCAAACACTTCGGAACAGGATCGCAGATTTTGTGCAATCCATTCTCGATAAGTGGTTTGGAGCAACTGCGTAAAAGCTACTACTCGTGCTGTGATTAATTAGCAAAAAGCCCACGCGGGCTTTTTGCTATACTTTGTTGTAATGAGGACCGTTATTGTTAATGACAAAATGCAACAAGACTACCGGTATGAGCTTACCGAACCTGTGGGAAAGAATTTTGATCCAGAATTCAAACCGGACCTCACTCCGAAAGAAATGCTCGCACTTGGTGTTTTTGGTGGTGTATACATGCGTGATTGTACTGACGAATTTCCTGCGGATTGGTTCAGGCAAGCCAAATTCGCCAAAGCCGAAAAAGACCCGTCGCTCAACTTTTTCGGGGTGGATGCAAGCCAACCGTTGTCAGTGTGGCAAGAGAAAGGGTGGATATCTAAATATGATCCGCGTGGATGGTTTCAGTGGTATTGTCGTTATTATCTTGGGAGACGTATTCCGGATGAGGATGCCCGCCAGATAAAGCGATGGAAGGCATTTCGAAGACATATTGCGCAAGTTGCGCGCAACTGTAAGGCGAAAGACTTCACATGTAGACCTCGCCAGCGTCAGGCACTTCTCCACTGGGCATACGATAGCCGTAATGTGTAAGAGATAAAGATGGTACACTACGTTTGTGCAGGCGCATATAACTGATACTAATTAATATCGTACTATATGGAATATCTCATCGCGTTCATTATCGCTGTCGGACTGAATCTTTTGTTGTTTATTCCGGCGTTTCTCTTCAAGACCGACAAGCTCACCGATCTTTCCTATGCTCTTTCGTTTGCCATTGTTGCATCGGTGTTATTCTTCCTGTCTCCTCAAGAGACGGGACATCTCTTGCTCCTTTCCATGATCGTTCTCTGGGCGCTTCGGCTCGGTGGTTACTTGTTCATTCGTATCCATAAGATCAAACGCGACAAACGCTTTGACGGTATGCGAGAAAGTTTTCCACGATTCTTACGCTTTTGGCTTTTGCAGGGGACGACTGTTTTTGTTGTACTCCTTGGGGCAGTTTCATTTTTCTCAATTGATAGTGTGGCTATGGCAACGCTATCGTATATTGGGTTGCTTGTGTTTGCATTCGGACTTCTGATTGAGACGATCGCAGACATACAAAAATATCGTTTCATTAATAATCCCAGGAATGAGGGAAAGTGGATAGACGAAGGTCTTTGGCACTATTCAAGACATCCCAATTATTTTGGCGAGATCCTTGTCTGGTTTGGCGTGTATCTTTTCGTACTCGCGCATATAACGGGCATAGATGCATTCATCGGACTGCTCAGTCCGCTCTACATTGCACTCCTTATTATTTTTGTTTCAGGCATTCCGCTTCTTGAAAAAGCGGCTGACAAACGATGGGGAGACGACCCCGAATATCAAAAATATAAAGAAAGCACAAGCGCACTCATACTTCTGCCGAAGAAAAAAGTATAAAGAAGGTCTGGTATTTCAGCTCTACATCCACAGCTGAGATAATCAAAATACTGTTATACTTGCTGATATGGCGCGTCGGTATAAGAACAAATACATACGTACGCATACGCACATTCGAGGACTTATAAAATACGGCCTTGGTTTTATTGATGAGCCGTACGCACTTTTTGACCCCGGAACCGATCATTATGAGCCTCGTGTTGTTGAGCCTGATTACGCAAAGATCAAAAATCCGAACCCCGATAGTATACAAGTGACGTGGATTGGGCATACAACATTTCTTATTCAATTAGGTGGCATTAATATACTCACTGATCCCCATTTCTCTCATCGCGCATCTCCCTTGCAGTGGATCGGTCCGAAACGATTGGCAAAACCCGGAATTCCGATCAACAAACTGCCAAAAATAGACCTTGTTCTTATCAGCCACGATCACTATGATCACCTTGATGTGGGGACAGTGCGGGCTCTTGGAAATAGTGTGCGTTATGTTGTGCCGCTTGGGCTCAAGGAATGGTTCAAGAAAAAACACCTCACAAATGTTGTCGAGCGTGACTGGTGGGACTTTGTTGAAGAGTTTGGCATGAAGTTTACATGTGTGCCGACACAACACTTTTCAGGACGTGTCCCGTTTCGGTTCAATCAAACGCTTTGGTGTGGCTGGGTGATAGAACATATGGGCAAGAAAATATTTTTTGCAGGAGATACCGGCTATTCTCCACACTTTAGTGAGATACATCAGAAATTCGGACACATGGATCTCTCACTTATCCCGATAGGGGCGTATCATCCTCGTTTTCTTATGAAAGATGTACACGTTGACCCGCGGGAAGCAGTACGTGCACATAAAGACCTTGAATCAAAACAATCAATTGGTATGCATTGGGGAACATTTCGTCTGACGTATGAGGCAACGAACGAACCGCCAGCATACCTAAAAAAGGTATTACAGGAAGAACATATTCCGGAAGAAGCATTTATCACTCTTGCGTTTGGGGAAACCTTTCATCTCGAGTAAGGAAGAACTGCTATACTGGGGGCTATGGCCAAAAGTGCAACAGAAACAAAAGTACTTATTGTTGGCGGCGGTTTTGCCGGCATCAAGTGTGCACTTGAGTTTCAGGAGAAGAACATAAGAAATATCAAAGTAACCCTCATTGGAGATCGTTCTCATTTTGAATATCATGGCGCACTATATCGACTGGTTGCGGGACACTCTCCGCTTGAAGTGTGTGTTCCTGTTGCAGAGATTCTTGATGAAGAGAAGGTAGAATTTCTTGTCGATAAAATAAAAAAGATCGATCCCCGAACAAAACAGGTTATGGGTACGGACGGCTCGGTGTATGGCTATGATGTCCTGGTGGTGGCACTTGGTGCCGAGACCAATTATTTCAACATTCCGGGGCTTGAAGAACATTCACTTGGCATGAAGACTATTCCTGACGCTCTTGCGCTCAAGCGGCACATTCATGAGGTCATTGAGTCATGTGCTGATGGTACGAAAGCGGATAAGTTGTGCGCAGGGAACTTTGTTGTAATTGGCGGTGGCGCAACGGGTGTGGAGGTTGCCGCAGAGCTTGCCGTGTATACGAAAAAACTTGCGAAGATACATGCGATCGAGCCGTCACTTATGAATGTTGAGTTGATCGAAGCAGGCAAGCGCATTCTCCCGACACTCCCAGAGAGGTTTGCCAAAAAAATTGAACGACGTGTGCGGTCACTTGGGGTAAATGTAAGACTCAGTCGCGCAATCCAAAAAAGCGATATTGAAAATGTGTATCTACGTGATATGGCATTAAAGACGAAGACGGTTGTGTGGACCGCGGGGGTAAGAGCAAATCGTCTCATCACTGAAGCCGGTTTTCAAACAGACAATCTCGGAAAGGCGCTTGTTGATAAGAACTTGCAATCAGTTGATCATAAGGATGTATATTTTGCAGGAGATGCCGCTTCAACACTCTTTAGTGGTATGGCACAGACCGCGCTCTACGACGGTGAATATATTGCTGATGTCATAGTAGACAAACAAAACGAACAAAAAATTCGGCACTATTATCCCGGCAAATCCATTTACGCTATTCCGGCAGGTCCCGGTTGGGCCGGAATTGTGTGGGGACCGCTTCGGCTTTATGGTGCGCTCGGTTGGTTCGTTCGGCGCGTTGTTGACCTGGTCGTGTACCGCTCGTTTCTGCCCCCGAAGAAGGCGTATGACTTGTTCTTAAGCCACAAACAGGCCTGTGAGGCATGTCCGATTTGTTGTGCGTACGAACAGGAAGGAAAAGACGGCAGAAACTAAGTCTATTATATGGGCATATATCCCTTACAAGATCACAAAAATCCTATATAATGTCCTCATATGGGTTTGTTTTCTAAGAAAAAAATTCTTGTTGTTGAAGATTCAGAATCGCTTTCAAAGGCGGTATTGTTCAAGCTGAAAGCAAGTGGTTTTAAAGTATTGAACGCATCTTCATACGATGAGGCTGTTTCATATTTGGAGAAACACAAAAGCATCACGGCTGTATGGCTTGATCACTGGTTGCATGGAAAGAAGACCGGACTTGATGTGCTCAAATACATCAAGGCAAGTGATACGCTAAAAGACATTCCGGTGTTTGTCGTCTCATCAAGTGGCGATGAATGGAGTAAGATGTATGAAGAAGTCGGTGTGACAAAGTATTTTGTGAAGTCAGACTTTCTCATGAGCACTATCCTCAAAGAGATCCAAAGCTATCTCGACCGAACCGGATAGTCATATGTTTAGAAAAAAGAAGCAGATTCTTGTACTTGAAGATGAAATGGCGCTCTCCAAAGCGCTTTGTATCAAGCTTGATAACGAAGGATACCAAACAACCACCGTAGAGAACGGTGAGGATGCAATAAAGCAGATCGACACGCGCGTTTTTGATTTGTTCATTCTGGATCTGGTAACTCCGCGTATTGATGGGTTTGGAGTACTCAAACACTTGCGGAATAAAAACCAGGACGTGCCGGTGTTTGTGGTGAGTAACCTTAGCCAAAAAGAAGACATGAAGGAAGCGCTTGCCACGGGCGCAAACAAGTATTTTATAAAATCGAATATTTCTTTGACTGAGATACTGGAGGAAGCAAAAAGTGTTCTCGGTTAATTTCTTCACAGAGAGGGATGCCTGAAGATCAAGCACATATAGCGAACTTTCTTGGTTCTACAAAAGACCTGTTCTGTGTCATCACTGTTGATGGCCATTTTTCATATTTTACCGATAGTGTTTCGGAGATTTTGAAGGTCTCGCGGGAAGACTTGGCTACAAAAACGATTTTTGATCTGATGTCGCCGCTTGATGTGGGACGCACCAGAGAAGAATTACAACTTGTTGTTGAAGGGAACTCTGTAACACTCGATAACCGTTTTGGTCCGGAAGAAGACACGGTTTGGATTTCGTGGAATCTTTTTGCAATTGACAATGCAATATATGCCATCGGTCGAAACATGACCGAAGTCCACACGGACAGACAAACTCTTGAAGTAGCACAAAACAGACTGCGACTATTGCACCAAGCGACATCAGACCCAAACCAAACACTTGGTGAAAAGATTGAACGCGTGCTTAATTTAGGGAATTTACAGTTGAATATGGAAACGGCCGTCGTTACCTACATGAAAGACGATACGTACACAATCGTTCGCTGTAAGACCGAGGATCCTCGGTTTGAGAAAGGGAAAGAGCTCGACGTCAAACAGACATTCGACAGCGTTGTTCTTCAGGTAGGCAATCTCGTCGGTATTCAGGATGTGAAAAACTCTGTCTATGACGAACATCCTGCACACGGCGTAACAAAGTTTGAATCATACATAGCCATCCCACTCTATGTTGATGGAGAGATTTCCGGTGTACTTAGTTTTGCAAGCAAAAGAGCGCAACCAGAGGACTTTGCGGTGACCGATTATGACTTTGTGCGCCTCATGGGGCAGTGGGTCAGCTCATCTCTTGCGCTTCTCTCTGCTAATAAACAAATTGCCTACACTGCGGCCATTGTCGGTTCTTCTGAGGACGCCATTATCGGTCAGGACAAAGAAGGTCTGATCACTACATGGAACAAGGGAGCCGAAAAACTCTTGCAATATAGCGCCGATGAGATAATCGGAAAACATTTCTCATTACTTGTTCCGGAAGCAAAAAAAGAAGTTGCCGATGATACTTTAAGAAAACTACTGAAAGGAGAGAATGTAGAGCACTACGACTCACTTCGACGAAAGAAGGACGGGTCGCTGGTAGATGTTTCGGTGGCTATTTCTCCGATTCATGATGAAGAGAAGGAGATCGTCGGAGCCTCATCGGTGCTTCGGGATATAACGCGTGAAAAACAGATCGATAAGGCAAAAACGGAATTTGTCTCACTTGCATCCCACCAGCTTCGTACGCCACTTTCTGCGATCAATTGGTATGCAGAGCTTCTTCGTGACGGTGAAGCGGGCAAGATGACAAAACAACAAAAAGAATTCGTTGACGAGATCTTCGTTGGGAATCAAAGGATGGTGAAGCTTGTGAACGAACTTCTTAATGTTTCGCGAGTGGATTTCGGTAATTTCAGTATTGATCCGATCAAAGTCGATGTACTTGATGTTTCTCACTCGGTCATAAAGGAATTGGTTCCAGTCATCACAAAAAAGAAATTGAATGTGGAGGAGAAGTATGGAGCGAAGCAGATCATGTATTTGGCAGATCCGAATATCCTGCGCATTGTTATCCAGAATCTTGTCTCAAATGCAGTGAAATATACACCGGATAAAGGGAAGGTGATCGTAAAAATTGAAGAGAAAAAGAAAGAGAACTCGTTGTTGATCGAAGTGAGTGACACAGGGTATGGTATTCCAAAAGAACAACAAGATCAGATATTCTCAAAACTCTTTCGTGCTGACAACGTGCTTGAAATGGACACTGTCGGGACGGGCCTTGGTCTCTATGTTCTAAAATCAGTTGTTGAAGAATCAGGGGGCTCGGTGTCGTTTGAATCGGTTGAAAATGAAGGAACAACGTTTACCGTGCTCCTGCCGCTTGGCGGTATGAAGCCGAAAGAGGGGGGCAAAAGCCTCTCCCAAGTGACCCCATAAATGTTTGAAGCCAAGCTCTGAACACCCTGCTTTTTGCGCGTAATTGATGGGGTGCGAGAAATATACTATGATTACGTTTACGTAATTTTGTTTTTACAAGATCATGCCATCTTAGCTCAGTTGGTAGAGCGCATCCATGGTAAGGATGAGGTCGGCGGTTCAATCCCGCCAGATGGCTCCAGTTTTAAACCTAACGGTTTTTCAGGGGAACTTTTTTTGGCGGCGCGAAGCGCCGCATAGGGGGGAATGGGGTTTCCGCGCGCTTTGCGCGCGTGGAGTGTGAGGTTCAATCCGAACATTTTTTGGAGGGAGGATTTTTCCAAAGGCAGGTCTTCCGCTTGCGCGATTTCAGCAAGGGTTGAAGCGGTTTTCATCCAGTCACGCACAGGTTCAACCCACGCGGCAGGGGCGCGTTCAAGACGGACGATATTTTCCTCAATCGTCCGGCGCTCGCCCATAAGAGCGCGACGGCGAGACAAGTAGTCTTCCCGT
>JANQMM010000022.1 GCA_028280145.1 Minisyncoccota bacterium
TATTCTTACTGAAAATGATGAATCAACTACCACTCCCGGTATGTTTCTCATCGGACCAAAAGTACGCCACGGCAATGCCATCTTTTGCTTTATCTTCAAGTTTAGACAGCGCCTGCCTATTGTTGCAGAAACAATTGCTGAACGTTTAGGGGTGGCTGTCGAGATCCCGGAAGAATATAAGCGTGGAGGGATGTATTTAAAAGACTTATCGTGCTGCTCGGAAGAGTGTGCTTGTTAAAAAAACTATGAACATGAAATTAGAATATTTTAATGTAGGCACCGGTCTTTGTCTTTGTGTTGCCGGCTTGTTCTATCTCGCGCAACAAGACTACGCCACTGCCTTGAACTGGGGAATCTTTGGCGCAATGTATCTTGTGATGGATGATTATAAGCCGATGAAACCTGAAGAGAAGCCTCCTCTTCGGAGGTTGCGTGAAGTATTTGGAGCAGTGGGCTTTACCTTATCTGTGGTCTTGCTCCTATACCTTTTTCTTATCCAGTAGCAAAGAAAATTCCAACCTCATCTCACACAGCCAGCTTGGCATTTCCCTCTTATTCCGACGCAAAGGGAATTCAAGTTCCAAGTTTGTTATAATGCTCGAATGTCAGACCCAAATATTGAAATCTTACGATTCGAGACCTTTTTGAAGGCTATTGAGAATAGTGTTGGAACAACTACTTTCAACTCCTTGATGGTCAAACACAAAGACTCAGGTACAATTTCGGATATTTTGAATAATGGAGAATTTTCCTGTGCGTTTTTCGTAAGCTCGCTTCTTACCATGTTTCAGATCCTCGATAAGCCAAACGCTACCGTCAAAAGTCTTGAGGAAAGAATTCAAAACAGTGCGGAATGGGAAGAAGTTGATATTGTGGACACGATGCCGGGGGATGTTGTTTTCTATGCGAAAGTAAAATATGAGGACGACTCATCTCACGCACATGTGGGATTTGTTATAAACACATCTGAGGCAGTTTCGACCAGTTTTGCCGACAGGTGTGTTAAAAGGCATCAGTTAAAAAACAGGCCCATTACTTCAATATATCGATTCAAGTGGGGAAACACGGGAAAATAATTTCGGACATCTACGTACGCAAAATCTTTTCCATCGTTTTTCCTTTTGCCAGCTCGTCGATCAACTTATCCAAATAACGAATCTCTCTCATGGTTGGCTCCTGCACATCCTCCACTCGAATGCCGCAAACCACACCTTTGATCAATGACCGTGTGGGATTCATCTCAGGCGCTTCTGCAAGGAAGGTCTCAAAATCCGTTTCCTTCTTTAATTGGGTGTTCAATTCTCGCTGACTATATCCCGTAAGCCAGCGAATGATCTTATCAACCTCTTTTTTTGTGCGACCTTTGTTTTCTGCCTTGTTCACGTAATGAGGATACACGCTTGCAAAGCTCATGGTATAGATATGATGTTTTTTCATGCTATCTTGCTGTTCTTGTATTGTGTTCATTCTAACACCAAGACGCAACAACCCCTTAAACCAAGAGCACACGATCTGCCGAGAACATGCTTCTCAGGCACTGTTTTTGCCCACTGTAAGAGGTGTCATTTACACGTTCATGTGGGAGGCATATAATGGCGGTATGAGAGCACTTGTTGCAAGTTTCACGATAAGCTTTCTTTTGGTCGGTGTAAGTCTTGTTTATGCCGGCACCTCAGTTCAGGAATATGAAGTACCGGACGTACGGGATGCTTACTGCGGCGTAGAGATACAGTTTCAATATTGTAAATGTGCATTTCACAATGATCTCTGTGGCAATCTGGGGTTAGAGCAGAGCAGTGCATCAAGTTATGTCCTTGATTCATTTCGGGAGTGGAACCGAGAGCGTATTCAAAGAATGGCAGAAAGGTGTCTTGCAGAGGGTGGTCATTGGAACAAGGGGGAGTGGTCATGTACGACCTGCACCAACGGTGATGTGCTTGTGGGTGCCCGCTGTGTTGCACCCCAAAAGGCCGAAGAAAAGGACAAGAAGTGCGAACTTCCTCAGGATTTTGAACTCGGTTGGGAAAAATATTCTGATATTGATGATGCGATTGCGCCGGGCGATGCAAGTTTTGAAGTCGGAGAGTATCATCGTGTGCACAATGAGATAGTAGACATGATCGCTCGCGCACAAACGCTTG
>JANQMM010000048.1 GCA_028280145.1 Minisyncoccota bacterium
CTGCCCTCCCTGGAATGAAAGGATGTTTCCATAGGTTGCACCGGTGGTGTCCACATCAGAAAGATCAGAGATGGCGGAGACCGATGAGCCGCCAAGACAAGTGCCGTTTACAGCAACACAACCGCCGGTCAGGTTAATACCATTTGCAAATGTAGACGTCGCCGTCGTTGAGCTAACTGTTAGGTAGTTACTTATAACAACTTCGCCGGTACTGTTTAATCGAAGATACGCATTCGCGACATATTCCGGTTGGTTAGCATGTCTTCCAATGGTGAAAAAGTCCGATGCACTTCCACCATTATATGGAACACCCGCCCACCATTCAGCATTTCCAGATTGTGTTCCTTGTATACGAATACCTCCCCCACGAGCGGTATCTGTCCGATCGATTCTCAGTTCTGCTCGCGTCGAACCAGAGCCACCGCCGCCGTAGAGTCGCGCTGTCACATTGCCGCTATCGTTTACCACATCTAGTGTTTGGGTTGGTGTTCCTGTACCAACACCAAGTCTCCCGGAGGAATCAATGGTGAATATATTTCCTTCACTGCCACCATCTGCGGTTATGTTTAGATAATCAGCGGCTTGTGAGGCAACACCCTGAAGATTAAGTAGATCGACATTACCTGTTGCATCATCTGGCTGAACATGCAACAGAGCCGTTGGTACGGACAGACTACTATAATGTTCATTTGAAATAATTGTACCTGTTGCAGTGATACCAAAACGATCCAAAACGACACCATTATTTCCCGTAAAGAAACCTGATCCGGCGCTCAACTGGAAAAATCCACTTCTTTGGTTATCGATCCAGGAATTATTGTAGTTAAGAAGTCGCAAAATACGGTCAGTATCGTTTTCAAATATAAGCGCACTTTCATCGCTACCGTGTACCCGCAAACCACTATTACCACTGTTGAAGGCAATAAAACCATCATTTATTTCAATGGCATCAGTGTCACTTGGTGTATTGATCTCCAAGGGACCAGCAAATGTGCTTGTTGCTGTTCCTTCAACCACAAGGTTTCCGCTCGTTGTCGCAATTCCATCTACTGTTAATCCCCCGTCAATTGTAGATGAGGCTTGAGACACAAAACCTGATTCAAATGTAGAAACACCCGTTGCCGTTAAAGCCGCAAGATTCACATCGTCGAAAAGAGAAGAGCCTTGCACTTCGAACACATCTCCAACCGACGTTGTTGAAAATCCTCCGATCAAAACAACGCGACTTGTTGAAATCGGGTACTGTAATAAATCATCTGTGGATGTTGCCCACACTCCCGCTCCACCGGCACCGGTTACGTCAGGGCCACAAACCCACCCACCAGCTCCGTCAGAGCGTGCAAGCTGATCGAGCGGACACGAAATATTAACAATAGTAGAGCTCGCATTAATGACGCTTTCAACCCGCGCATCTGTATAAAAAAGATTTGATCCTTCCACAAGATCACCTGTATTGATCGCAAGAGAACTTGTTGCTGTATCTACCCAATTTGCCCCATCCCAAGTAAGCACATTTCCGTACGCAGCTCCAGTCGTATCAACATCTGCCAGATCAGTGATCGAAGACGCACTTATTCCACCAATACATGCACCACCAATTGAAAAACATCCATTAGCTAGATTGATCCCGTTTGCAAAGGTGCTTGTCGCAATTGTTGAAGTAACGGCAAGGTTCCCTGCAATGGTTGTTGTCCCTTGGTTTGAAACAGAAAAGAGTGTTGTTCCATCAGAGTCAGCAAGTTGAAGCAGATCAATTCCTGAATCAGTTGAACTTGCTTGAACCACAAACTTACCGCCGGGAGTTGTTGTGCTCACACCAATCCTACCACCACTTGTTATACGAAAACGTTCAAACGCATTGTCGTACCCGTTAGTGGTTCCCGTTTCAAATGTAATACCTCCCTGGCTTCCAATACTGTTTCGAAGTCGAAGTGTATTATGACCGTGTTCAATGGCACTTTGTCGGATGCCACCGTCTTGTTCAAAAATAATAACTGGATTATCGTCTTCGTTATCGTTATCACGGTCAGCAACGAGAATGAGTTCTGCATCCCCATCTAATCCAGCGTCAATGTGTAGTTGTCCAAGTGGTGTAGTAGTACCAATACCAAGCCGACCATTTACCTCGTCAAAAACAAAATTTGCATTCTGCGAAATTACAGTACCACCACTATTTGCATATTGAATGGCATTTGCAGTTAGACTTCCCGGTGTGTCGGTAAGTGCGGTATACACACTCACTGCATCCGGATTAATACAGGTACCATTTATGGAAACACATCCTCCAGTGAGGTCAATGCCGTTTGCAAAGGTGCTTGTCGCATTTATTGCCGTAATGTTCAAAAGATTTGCCTCTACGCCTCCGGCAAATGTAGAGGTTGCAGTTGTTGTCGCAACATAACTTGCCGCAACAACATCTCCTACCACTGACAGCGTTGCATACGGAGTTGATGTGCCGATACCAACATTGCCGTCCTCAGTGATCGTGAAGAGACTAACGGCCGCTTCTGTAATAACATCAAAAACGTTTGCCACTTGGCCTGCAATCCGGCGCACCACAAGCCCGACTGCAGAAGTGCTTGTTGCCTCTACTGTAAGCGACGCATTAGCAGCAGATGTAGTACCGATCGCCGACTGCCCCGCTCCCCAGACACTTCCGGAGTTAATGGCATAACCGGACGAAAGTATTCTTTGTCTTGGGCTTAGATTCTCATAACTCTCATCACCACCGCCACACGAACCACCTACCTGAGTTGCAACCTCAATATTCAAATACACCGTGTCATCAGTAAAATTAAAATCAAGAGCATCACCACCGGCGGCAACATCACCGATGCCGATAGTAAAGACCCCGTTTAACACCTGTGCGGTCATGTCCTGTGGTGTGCTGGCCGGCCATAGTTGCGTATCAGGAGCACCTACGGTCTCATCGCTATAAAAACTCAACCTGAAACAATAATCGGTTCCGGTTCCGCCAAGAAGATTTCCATTCACATCAAGAAGCCTGCCTTGATAATGCAGAATTGCCGGAACTCCGGGTGCGGCATATACCACCGGTGAAGCGCTCATCAATAAAAAAAGGATGAGCGCCCCGAGGAGAGCTCTCTTCGTTTTTAGGAAATGTAGGTATGAGTAACTCATCTAACTATAGTGGTACTTGCGGCACATCTGGAGTTTGCTGTGGCGAGATTGTAGACGCCCGTTCCACAGCTTTTTCCGTAGCTCGTTTTTCAAGATAATCCTCCAGGTTGATAGAGAGGATATAAAAGAGAAAAAGAGCAAACAGTACTCCAATTACAATAAGCACACGAAGTAGTGCTTTATATAAACGCCGGAACCCTTCACTTTTCCCGATACCCTTAAACAAAAAAGAAGCAGACTTGTCCGCTTTAGTCTTGCTTCCTTTTTTTGACCGATGCATGTACCCACGGATAGCTTCCTCTGTTGTCACCCACGCGACATTAGAGAATACCTGTTTGCCTTCAAGCTTACCCGAACGGATGAGCTGTCCGACATAATCAGGTGCATACCCAGAGATTTCTGCGGCCTCCTTAAGAGTGATGTACTTGTCCTTTGATTTGCTCATATCGCCAAAAATATGAGGGTCTCGAGGGTCAAGATTTGGGAAACTGGGAAATTTCGAGTAATCTCGAGGGTCAAGACCGGCGTCTACACTATTTATTGTAGATATATATCCCTTGAAAACAAAGTACCAAGTAAGTCAACCTGTTGATAACTCTTACCTGCTCCAAAAAACGGCTTATTCTAAGGCATCTCGAGGGTCAAGATATACCAATATTTGTCATTTTTACTGTTTTAAGAGCATCTTATCAGCAAAAAAGAGCCAAGTCGGCTCTTTTCACTTATTTCTAATATGCAAGAGGACTACCGTATAACTTCGATCGGAGTGGTAACCTCAGCACCATCTGCAGTCACCTGTACGCGCCCATTTGTATTAAATTCGATGAGATACCCTGTACCGTTAGTGTCACAACTGCCGTCATCGCCTACACAAGACGGATCAATGGGTATGGAAATAAGATATAATCCACTGTTGGTCAACACAGAGAGATCAGCCAAACCCGACGAGCTACAGGTCGATGCACTAACACCTGTTCGACAAATTTCAGTTGCGCTACCAGTAATACCTGAAGGTAACGTGCCGTTGTTATCCACCGAATATTGGTGCACCGCATTTAAGATCGTGTTGACATCAGCCCAACGATTCGCATCCCTTGCCTGTTGATATTGACGAGCCGGATTGATGGCCACGATCACAATCGAAGCTAGTATAGCGATGAGCCCGATAACAAGCAATATCTCGATTAATGTGAATCCTTTTTTCATACTTCTCATAATAATTAATTATATATCATAATAAGATAAATGTGGTGTACTCATTTGGTATAAGAGGGTTTGTGCGTATTGTTTTCCACTACTCATGTATAACTGTCATAAGAAATGCGCCAACACCAAAACAAGGGCAATTATTGCGATTACGGCAAATGTGATGCTTCCATATTCTCTCCAATTCTCTCTCTTGAACTCAAACCTTTGTCTTTCGAGCTGCTTTTTGCGTTGTTGTTGCGAGGCTTCAGCTCGACAACGCTGACATGCCTCAAGCAGATTAATCGCCGGCACATCATCAACCCTTCCACGAAGTGCAAGTCCGATCACATTTGCAAAGAAAACGGGTGGCGCAGTTTCGTCGAATACATGATCGTCCTTAAGTCGCACAAATGGATTCGCAACACTTGTGGAAATCCCGCTCAATTCTTCTATGCGAACTAGCATGTAGGGAAGTAAAGCCGTGCCACCAGTCAAGATGATATTCTTTACATCAATTTTTGTGCGTCTTTTAAAGTGTACGGCAACTCTATCAACTTCAGTCATAAGTTCCTCCGTTACATCCTTTACAACCGCTAATACGTCTTCCGCATATTCTTTTGATAATTCTCTGTTTGTTTTCAGTCGTTCTGCCTCCAAAACATTGACACCGAGCTTCTCTGCAAGTGTTTCGGTAATATACTCGCCTCCAAACGAAAGAGTAACAGATAGGCGCACAACGCCATCCTTATCGAAAACACCGATATCTGTTGTGCGTGCACCCATGTCAACAATAATGGTTCCGCTTTTTCTATGCTCTTCAGTAAGTAGAGCGCGTCCAAGTGAAAACAATTCTCCTCCCAGAAAAATTGGTTCAATGTGAATTCGTTCAAGAGACTCAACATATTTGTCAACGACATCTCTTTCCGCGCCGACAAAAATGGCATCTCGAATATCGCCTCCATCAATGAAAAGATAGTCCCAGTACATTCTCTCAAGCTCGAAAGGAATGAGCTGAGATGCTTCCCGCTCTACATACTTACGAATATGTTCGTTGCTGACCGACGCGGGAATGTTGAAATAGTATGTAATGAGACGTGATTCAGGAAGACTGATGATGGCTTTTAAAGGTTCACTTTCCTTTCTTAGTTTTGTGGGTTTCGTATGATGCAAAACCTTACTAAGCTTCTCTGAAAATCTTTCATTGTCCAAAATGAAACCATTTTGGACAACTCCTTTTTGTAATTTCCCGCGACCGTATGCTTTTACGCGTAAATCATCGCTAAGAAGCAATACCTTCACGGATCGATCACTGATATCTATGCTAATTGTATGTTCTTTATTTTTCATGGTTAGAATGTTGAAACATATTCTCGTGACTCTATGGTCACAGTGGGGCTAATTTGCGAAAGCGTAACCTCTGTCCGATACACATATTCGGAACTCGTACTATGAATTCTTACTATGCGATTATCGTTACCACTTCCCTCGATTGGTAGTACACTACATGCTCCTTGACCAAAAACGATTTCTTCATTGCCTGCATAATCAAGTACACGCTGTAATTTCAACAGTGTGTGTTCGAGACATGCTTGGCTAAGCACGCGAGCGTTATGCGAAGAATGCATCCCGGCACTGATCGTCGTCTCTCCTATGGATCGAGATGAAAGGCTCAGGGTTACTGAAAGTAATATCGCGCTAATGATCAGTACTGATGTTATGGCAATGAAACCTCTTTTCTTCATATTATTTTAATGTTTGCGTTATAAAGATCGTTTCCTCTGCGCCACGTTCACCAATTTGCTCTGCGTCATCTGATCTGATTGACATTTCTATGCGAACTACTCCCGAAGCATTAGGAGGTGAGATGTTTGAAACAACAAAATCCGAAATGATGGCACCTCCCATGGAAATGGGAATTGCCGCCTCAGTCCCTTCTTTCATATACAATGTTCCTGTTGCAACATAAATGAGTGTTGGGTCTTTTGTTATGTCTGCACTTGCCAAAGAAAGTATGCTTGAGGTTGCTCCCGCCGTATTGTTTACGCTTTCGGCTTCCTGTATTAGATTGATCACTTTGGTGCTTGCAAAATACGAGGAAAAGGCAACCTCCTCTAAGGCCTGTCCTTTAGCTTTTGCAAACAACACATTGAGACCAATATTTCCAAGCAACACAACCATAACGGAGACAAGAGTCATATATAACAATATCTCTACGAGCGTAAATCCTTTCTTTTGTCTTGTCTTAAAGTGGTTCATGTTAAATCTCTATTAACACATGTTTTCTGCTACCGTCATTTAGCACAAACGTAACAATGAAATCAGTTCCGGAGACAGGAGCAGAGAAGGTGATGTTGTCTATTGTTTTTTCTCCCGCACCGAACGCAAGCGTATAGTCTGAAATATTAAAATCTTCTCCTGACACAACAGATGTAGAGGTAGAAACAGTGAAAACGAGAGTGCCATCAATGGTTACGCTCTCCAGGGTCGCAAGACCATTCCACTGTACCTGCATATCTGTGATCGTAATATCCTGAGGGCCAACATTCTCAAACTGGATAGAAGAAAGTGCCGTGCTTGAGGAGGCTAGGGTGGCTTCGTCGATAGTAATCGCCATATACATGCTCTCTCCATCACTTTGTTTCCAGTCGGTAATATATCCGCTCATCGTTGTACTCGCCGTACGTGATCCACGAACAGTCCACGAAACAGTGCTTGTCACTTCTTTGGTTTTGTCATCAACATCCACGATCGACACTGCACGCGAAAACTTTCCGACCATATCGCTTGATGATGCAAGAGCCACTACCCCGCCTTCAAAGACAATCCCATGCACTCCTGCCACGAGATTATCAAAATTACCATCACGAAGTCCGTAGAGAGCCTCAATGCCCTCTTGAGCAAGCAATGACGCTTTGGCCATTTCAATGCTAAAACGCAGTGATGTTTGTGAATCAATGAGTAAAAAGCCAACGGTGAAGACGCCGATGATAAATATTGCGATCGCAAATAACACTTCAACAAGAGACTGTCCTCTCGAAATATTCCGCCTATGATATATTTCTTTTTTATTCAATATTTCCATTTTCATAAATAGTGATTGTTTCCGAGGCATCCGTAGCACTCAACAAAATTGTCCCTGTTGCGTTTGGAGTACCGCTTTGTTGCAAAAATACGATCTCATTTGGCCCGCCGCTAACAGTGACATGCCCGGCAAATGCAAAGACCTGATCAATATCTTGTTTGCGAGTCGCATAGCTATCACCTTCAAATAAGACATAATTATTAGAGAATATTTTCACTCCGTATGAATCATCATTCTTTTGAAAAAACGCGTAGGCTTGTGCAAGTCGAAGTGTATGTTTCAGATCACCTGCAACATCGTTCAACGTTTGCGTTTGCAAAAATGAAATCCCCGTAGGAACCGTAAGCACAGCGATCAAAGCGATAATTCCAAGGACGATAAGTAATTCCGGTAATGTAAATCCTCGCGTCATACGTTTTCTATCAAGCGATGCTCCCGGTAAGTTCATAAATTGGCATAATGATGGCAAGCGCAATGAAACCAACGGTCACTGCGATAAACCCAAGAAGTAAGGGTTCGATGATTGTGGGAAGTTTTTTTGCCTGGGCGTTGACTTCTTTCGTATAAAACTCTGCCAGATAACTAAAAGAGTCGCTCAAGGTGCCGCTTTTCTCCCCAACCAACACGATGTTAGTGACCATTTTTGGAAACAGAAATGTATTCTTTTCCATGGAAGTCGAAAGTTTCACGCCTTCCTCGATGTCTCTTTGCATCTGTTCCATCGCTTTTTCGTACAATGCGTTGGTCACAGAATTCCTGACAATTTCTACCGAACGATTGATGGTAAGACCGCTTCTAAGAAGCGTCGTGTATAGTTCTGTGATAAGTGCCAGTTGATAATTTTTCAGCATATTACCAAGTAGTGGTGTTCGCAGATACACAGTATGTACGGTATATCTAATACGAGGAATACGAATCATGTACATGTATCCTAAGAAAAGGGCGACAATTAACAAAAGAAACAAAAACCAATAAGCCTGAACAAACGTAGACACCGATAGTAGTAACCTTGTCATAAGTGGTAATTCCACCTGAAGCTGACCGAAGACCGGCACCAGTTTTGGCAAAATGAATATGACCAACGCACCACCAAGAAACAGCGTGGCAGTAAAGATGAGCTTTGGATACATGGTCGCAGCGCTTACTTCACGTTTTAGGTCGGCACTTCGCTCAAACCATTGCGCAAGAAAGTGTAAATTCTTCTGAAGTGTCCCGCTTGTCTCACCTGCCTGAATGAGACTTATAAATACTGATCCGAAATAATTCTTTCTTTTTTTGAACGCCGAGGAGAGTAGTGTGCCGCTCTCGATATCATCACGAAGAGTATAAATAACCGATTGAAATTTACGCGAGCGTGCTTGATCGCCAAGTGCACTTAGGGCAACGTTGATCGCAATACCACTTTTTAACATTACCGAGAGATTTTTTGCAAAATCAACTTTATCTTGTTCAGTAATAGGTGATAAAAGTGACATACGTTATATCTTTGATGCTTTTATTACCTCCTCCAGCGTTGTGATGCCGTTTACAACTTTTTTAAGCCCGTCATTAAGAAGTGGTGTCATGCCAAGTTCACACGCTTTCTTGTAGATAGCAGAAGCAGAAGCTTTTTCCACAACAAGTGAACGTATCTCCTCATTCACTTGAAGCACTTCAAAAATACCGACTCTGCCACTAAAACCTGTTAAGCCACATACTTTGCATCCCGCCCCCGCGTATAAACGCATTTTTGAAAGATTTTGTACACCACTTATTTCTTTTAGCCGTTCTTTAATGAGCGGATCCATTCTAAGTGCTGACCGTTCGTTCTTGTTCAACAAATGACTCTTCTTGCAATGAGTACAGATCTTTCTAACAAGACGTTGCGATATCACCACGTTTACGGAGGAGGCAACAAGAAAAGATTCCATGCCCATTTCAAGTAATCTGGGAAATGTGGTTGGGGCATCGTTGGTATGAAGTGTAGAGAGTAAAAGATGGCCGGTCATTGCTGCATTCACTGCAATATCGGCGGTTTCTTCATCCCTGATTTCACCCACCATAATAATGTCCGGATCTTGTCGAACAATAGAACGCAGTCCTGTTGCAAATGTAAGACCCTTTTTCTGGTTGACCTGTGTTTGTTGCACACGACTCATATCGTACTCAACCGGATCCTCTATGGTCATGATATTTACCTCCGGCCTGTTAAGAAAGCGTAAAATAGTGTACAGCGTTGTTGTCTTCCCCGAACCAGTTGGACCAACTGCTAATACCATGCCGTGCGGCTTATGTGACGCCTCCACTATCTTTTCGTAATCATTTTCATCGAGACCAATGTTTTGAAGTGAAAAGCGCTTATTGTGAGAAGCAAGCAATCGCATCACCACGTTTTCGCCCCGCGTGATCGGAATGATCGACACACGAACATCAAACGCTGTATCGTCAACCTCATACTCAAACCGGCCGTCTTGGGCAGCGGCATGCTCATCTGTTTGCAGGCGAGACATAATCTTGATTCGAAACACCACTTTTTCATGCAAATTCATTGGATACGTAGCCGCTTCATGCAAGATTCCGTCAATACGAAATCTAATGAGTATTTTGTCTGTAAGTGGTTCAATATGAATATCTGAAGCACGGCTGTCGTGAGCATACTCCAGAAGAAGGTTCACTAACTCAACAATATCTCCTTCATCTCCTTCCCTGACACAACATTGTATAAACTCCTCAACTTTCTCGCGAAGATCCCCTTTGTAGTATTTAAGTGCCTCTTGAATGCTGGCGTTTGTAGCATAATATATTTCTATTTTCTTTCCTGTCTTTTTCTCTAAGAGTTTAATGAATTCATAATTATCTGTATTTGATGTGGCAAGCTTGAGGCAGTTGTTTTCTTCTCCAAAAAAGATTGCTTGTTGGGCATATGCGACAACTTCAGGAATAATATCCAAAAATGTTTTTGCGATCTGATACTGGCTGAGATCAACGAAATGGTAATTCAAATAGTCGGCAACGGTTTTACCAAAATTTTCATCAGATATCAATCCTTCGGAAACAAAGAATTCTTCAGGTGGAATGTTGTGCTTTTTCGCTGATTCTAAGGCAGATTTAAATTGCTTTGCTGCTACATGTCCCGGTGTTACAAGCAGTTTCTTTAATGTTTTTTCATCAATCTTCATAATTGAAATCCCAACGTTACTCTCTTGATGAATTCCCTTAACACGACCGTCTTTCTGTCTTAACAACAGAAGTGAGCACGATGACGAAAATATCTCTCGTGCAATCATCCTCCTTGAACGAGGAATACTGTTCCGTTATCCGATAAGAGGTGTGTACAGACCCAAAGAAAATGGGTTCCGGTTCTATCTTCCTTGCCTTTTCAACGACTTTTTCGCCGCTATGCGCTTTTCTGCAAATATTCCATGCGCCATTGATGGAGTTAGAAATTTTTATTCATATTTCCAACCATCATAATAATCCCAGAAATAAGATGAAATTTTTATGAAATTTATCTCATAAAAAAATAAAAAGGCTAGAATAAGGGTGGTTGGGTGCCCAAAAAATGTCTTGTATACTTAGACAAAGGAGAGATAAAGAAAAAGTGAAGAAATGTTAATTTTTTTCAAAAATGTTCACAAAATAGAAAGATGAAGATTTTAGTAGTCGATGACGATAAGGCAATACGTGATTTTCTCAAAAAATCATTAGAGGCGGAATATTTCGCCGTTGATACAGCAGAGGATGGAGAAGAAGCCTTGGCTCTCGCCCGTATCAGTAATTATGATCTCATTAGTCTTGACTGGAATCTGCCCAAAATGAGTGGTCGAGAAGTGTGCGAGACACTCCGACGAGATGGCTCTACTGTGCCAATAATTGTACTTTCGGTCAGGACAGATACGAGTTCGAAAGCTGAAATATTGAACATAGGAGCGGACGACTATCTAAGTAAGCCCTTTTCGTTTGAAGAATTCATCGCACGAGTCCGTGCACTACTTCGAAGACCCGGCCACATAGAAGGAGAGATACTTGAGGTGAAGAACGTACAACTTGATACGAAGAAGATGACAGTGACATGCAACAAGAAGGAAATATATTTAACCAGAAAAGAGTTCATGCTTCTTGAATATTTATTGCGAAACAAAGGCTCGGTAATGTCTCGAGGAATGATTATGGAACATGTTTGGGATATGAATGCAGACCCTTTCTCAAACACGATTGAATCACACATCATGAGCTTGCGTAGAAAAATTGATCAGTCGGGGAAAAATAAAATCATTCAAACAATTCCGGGAAGAGGATATAAGATCGAATAAAGAATCTGTTGTAAAAAAATATGTATGTAAAGGTCATGAATATTTTTTTGTGATCTTTTTTGCATTTTTATTTAAACTTTAATTTATCAAAAATACATGCTCAAAAAGGTATTTTTAGAAATGGACATACGTACTTTAAAATACACAGGAGGAATGAAAAATGTCCGAACTACTTCATACAGTAACGCGTAGTACCCTACCCGATAACGCCGACCTCAATACGGTGTATCGACTTACCCCCATAGATCCGGACGAAGCCTACTACCAGGAAAGAACTGATAGAAATATCGGCTGGATCACCAAAGAAGAACAGCAGATGCTCAAAGGTGCAGTTGTCGGTATCGCTGGTTGTGGCGGAATGGGCGGTACATTGGCTCAGATATTTGTCCGACTCGGTGTCGGCGAAGTTCGTATTGCGGATTGCGAGGAATTCGATCCGTCGAATATAAACCGACAATTTGCCGCAAGAAGAAATACCGTCGGCGTTTCCAAGGCCATCGCAACTGCAAGAGCGGTGCGGGATATCAGTGACGATACCACCCTCGTCGTATATCCTCAGGGAATTGTGGAAGAAACGGTTGAAAGCTTTGTCACCGGTTGCGATGTCATTTGTGACGAGATCGAATTTTGGGCAATTGGATCTCGCATTCTTCTACATCAGTACGCAAGAATGATCGGCGTTTCCTCGTTTGTCTGTAGCACAGTCGGTTTTGGCACAAGGTTGATGAAATTCAATCCAAGCGGCCATACCATGGAGTCGTGCGTTTCACTTTCACTTGAAGATGCATTGATTATCCAAAACAAAATACAGACGAGGACCGCCAACAGTGAGGATGTTAGAAGCATTATGACAAAACTCACCACAGGTCTTGTCCCCAATGTGCACGGCTATACACTACCCCATCACTCCTTCGATGACCATGC
The DNA here is from genome assembly GCA_028280145.1 of Minisyncoccota bacterium. Lineage (GTDB taxonomy): Bacteria > Patescibacteriota > Minisyncoccia > Phycocordibacterales > JACZSL01 > JANQMM01. The sequence continues at coordinate 12,628 of JANQMM010000048.1, forward strand.
GCTGGTGCTTGAACGGCTGGAAAAAGAAAATAGTGCTTCTATTCTATCCACCAACCCAAGTATGGCATCAGGCTTTCTCGCCGATCATGTATTACTTCACCTCTTGAATGGCTCACGTTCAAGAGATGTGGTGGAGCCGCCGGAGCCGCCGGGTTACCTATATTTCGATGCCGCACGAATGGATGCGCGAGTTGTCACACCAGGCGAGGTGAGAGATGAAAACTAGATCTCAACTGAGTGTTAGCATTGTCACCGAACAGAGAGAAAAAGAAGGTGTTCTAAAACATGTAGAGCACGTGTATATGGAACACTTTGACGTTAAACCTCCTCCCATAGAGGTTATTTTTGTCGCCAGAGAAAACTCAAAGATCGTGGGAACGTTGGGGTTTGACTATTGTAACGGTGACGGTGAGATGCCGCTTGAAGAAATCTTTGCATTCGATAAAAACAAAACTCCGTTGACATATGATCCGCGCAGATCAATCCAATTCAGTCGATGGACCGCCGAGAACCCGAAAATTTCCATAGTGCTTATCTACGCTTCAACGCTGTATGCCTTAAACAGAGGGATGTGTTACGGGTGGAGCGAACAAAAGGAGAAAGCCGCAAAGTCGGCTATACGAGCCGGAGTGCAGCTACATGAAGTATGCGACGCCGTGATCAGAACAAATTCAATTCCCCGAGAGATAAGACGATTCTACACGACTAAGCCCGCGCCCAAGCTCTACATGGTTGAGCTTGGACAAATGTTACGCGCAGCCTCAAAACGAACATCTTTATTGATAAGTAGTGGGGTGTTGCATTTGGAGAAAAGTGCCTAGGAAAAAAGGTGTCTACTCGAGCCTTGATTTGAGCCTCAAGTCTCTCAGAAATGTTTGACTTGAGGTTTTTTTATATAATGAGTTTGAGGGCATGTAATTCTATGACGCCACCACTGTTTCTATTTAGTGTTATATCAATTCTTGTTTTTTTGGTTGGTTTTTATGTTTTCTTATAAAATCAAAAAGGGGTTGTTCATCGTGTTTTTTTCTTATTCTCTTTGGGTGTAACTACGTGGGTCGCGAGTTTTGTGTTTCTTGCTTTAACAGAACTGCCAGTATTCGCAAAACTCATACTTCTTGGCGGAACTCTCGTTGTCGGAACACTTTATGTACTTTCATATATATTCCCACAAAAAGACAAGGTTCCCGCAAGAGTTTTGTTAGCACTGTTGCCACTATACACTACGGCCATAATTATTTCATTTTCACCACTAATTATACAAGGAGCAATCGTACACCAAGACGGCCACCTTGAACCAATAAACGGACCTCTGTTTCCTTTGTTTGCGGTAATTTTCATCGTATATATCGTTGCCACGATAGTGCAATTTTTAAAAAGTTACCGTTCCTCTGCAGGACGTGCGCGTTTGCAAATAAGATACTTTTTCATGGGGCTGGGTATTTTTATAGTAGCAGCGGTTATTTTTGATGTGATACTCCCCTGGATTGGAATAACGGAACTCAATGTGCTTGGCCCCATGGCCTCACTAATATTTGTAGGATCTACTGGTTACGCTATTGTTCGACATCAACTACTTGACATCAGGATCGTCATCCAACGAGGTATTATTTACACGACATTGTTTGTCCTGATTATCGGATTGTACCTCTCACTTATAGCTTCTCTTGGTTACCTGGCACACATCACCGCAGATTTAGCAGCGATTATTGCTGCAGGTATTACCACAATCATAGGTATTTTCACTACCCCGACGATTGATCGCTATCTGCGAAAAATTACCGATGCGTTTTTATTTAAAGATAGATATGATTATTCTGAAGCATTGTATGAGCTGAGTAAAATACTAAACCATAACGTTGACGTTGACACCATAACGAATGAATCTGAAGAAGCGTTGCGGAACATACTTCGCGTATCAAGAATAGAGATTTTTTCAAATAGTAAATTTAAAAATTCCAAACATATAAAAAAGGAAGAAGGCGAATTGCTAGTACCAATCAGTTATAAAAATCAGGTACGAGGATGCATTATTGTAGGATTGAAACGTTCCGGCGACCCTTTTACCAAAAAAGACCAATCGCTTTTGAACACCTTTGCCGAGCAAGCGGGCATTGCACTTGAAAAGGCAAGTCTTTTTAGAGAAGTGGAAAGTTATTCGCATAAACTTGAAGAAAAAGTTCGAAATAGAACCGCAAAAATAGAAAAGCTACAAAAAGACCAGGAACAAATGATAATTGATATATCTCACCAACTCCAAGATCCGCTGACTATCGCAAAACTTGAAATTGAGACGATCAAAGAAGAACCTTCGCAAGGCAAAATCGTCACCACACTTGAAAAATCACTTGATGACATTTCAGACTTCACTTATCGTTTAATACGACTTGCAAGACTAACCCACTCACCCGCAAAAATTGAAAAAGAGATGCTTAGTATGAGTGACATGCTTAAAGAGACAGTTGAATATTTCGAGATAATAGCGCAGGAAAAAAGAATAACCGTCATGTACTACATAGAACCGGATCTATACATGTATGGGAATAGAAAGAGTCTACAGGAAGTAGTAACCAACCTGCTTTCCAACGCCATAAAATACAACGTACGAGATATAAAGGATAAGAGAATATATGTTGGTTTATTTGAGAAAGACGACAACATTGTATTAACCGTGCAGGATACCGGTATCGGCATCGCTACAGAAGAGCTTCCTTTGATATTTAATAGATTTCACAAAGTAAAAAAGGACCCTGCCTTAAACATCAAAAGTGTTGGTTTGGGACTTTCCATTGTAAAGCGCATTGTCGACCTTCACGGTGGAAATATAGATGTTTTAAGCGCTATAAGTAAAGGTGCGACATTTACCCTCTCGTTTCCCAAAAAGAGCTGAATATATTGCTGAAAAGGCGTTCCTGTGGTATATTTTACGTCACTTGCGTGCTAATACGCGAGTATTTAAGCCATTTTGAAAGAACGAGTACTTATAAACGAAAGCATCACAGCTCCGGAATTGCGAGTGGTGGGTGTTGATGGAGAAAATATTGGTGTTGTCTCAAACGCAGAGGCCCAAAAGCTTGCAAAAGAAGCGGCATTGGATCTCATCATTATCTCTCCTAAAGCCAAACCGCCAGTTGCAAAAATTGTGGACTATGGTAAATTTCAGTACGATCAAAAGAAAAAGCAGCGTGAGATAAAGCAAAAAGCTCACGTTACTGAGACAAAAATCATCCAAATCAAGATAGGAACGGGAGAACACGACCTCAACCTGAAAAAGAAACGAATCGAGGAATGGCTCGAAGAGGGGCATCGCATAAAGGTTGATCTCTTCCTTAAAGGACGGTACAAGTACATGGAGTTCGATTTCCTTAAGGGAAAGTTGGAAGATTTCCTTGAGATCATAATGATACCCTTTAAAATAGCCGATCCGATCAAGAAAAGTCCAAAAGGACTCTCTTGTACCATAGAGCGAGGGGCAAAAGTGAAAGTTCAGTCGGCACGTGACAACAGAAAACAAACACCAAAAGCACAAGAAACAAAATCTGAAGATTCGAAAGAGTCTTCGAAAGCTAAAGACTAAGTGCTATACGTTGCACTATGAAAACAAATAAATCATACAAAAAAAGACTAAAGGTGACAAAAAACGGAAAAGTTCTGGCTCGAAAGACAGGACAGAATCATTTTAATGCGAAAGCAAGTGGCACTGATCGTCTTGCAAAGAAAAATAGTGCTCCTGTTGCAATGACCTCGAAAGCGAAGGCTCGCTTCATAACGACAAAATAATCTTCTAAGAAAACATATTATGGCACGAGTTAAAAGAGGAACAACAAAAGCAAGACATAGACGAAGTGTTCTTAAGCTTGCGAAAGGATATCGATTTGGACGTCGAAGCAAAGAAAAGCAAGCAAAAGAGGCTATTCGACACGCAGGAGTGCACGCATTCAATCATCGCAGGCGGAAAAAGGCTGATTTTCGAAGGCTTTTTACTGTCCGACTTAATGCAGCAGTACGAAATTTTGACATAAACTACAGCACATTCATCAATGCCCTCAAGAAAAAGGAAATTGCACTTGATCGAAAGGTGCTCTCTCAGATCGCAGATGAACACCCGGAAACATTTGAACGAATCGTAAATCAAATAAAAGCTTAAAAATCAAAAAACCGCTTCTAAGCGGTTTTTTGGTCGGCAACAACAACCACCATATACTTTCCCCTTTGTAGTGATCATAGACTACATGTGTTTTTAGGTCGTCTGGTTTCATGAAATTATTATACACATATTTCAAAATACCAATTATGTTATCATGAAATGTCACTAGTACGCCCACATGAAGAAAGAAAAGATCGAACGTGAAAATAAGAACATCTGCCTCGACTGCAAAAGCAGAATTGAGGAGCTTTCATCGTCTTTTGAGCTTAGCAAAAGTGAGATAGCATTACTCAACCAGCCAAAACGAGTTTTTACATTCAGTGTCCCACTAAGACGCGATGATGGCTCAACAAAGATCTATAACGCATATCGCGTACAATATAATGATGCACTCGGCCCGACAAAGGGGGGTATTCGGTATCATCCCGATGTCGATATAGAAGAAGTAAAGACACTTGCTTTTCTTATGGCACTTAAATGCTCTCTTGTGAAACTTCCGCTTGGAGGTGCGAAGGGAGGGATTGATGTAGATCCCGGAGATCTTTCAAAAGATGAACTCAAGCGACTGACCAAAGGGTTTGTGCGTGAGATCCATAAATTCATTGGACCAGACGTTGATATTCCGGCACCTGATGTAAATACCAATGCAGAGATCATGCGATGGATTGTTGAAGAATATTCGACACTCAAAGGCGTATTCACCCCCGCAGTCATAACCGGAAAACCGTTAGACATCGGTGGGTCACTCGGAAGAGACAGTGCAACCGGGCTTGGAGGTGCGTTTGTGCTTCATCATTACTTTGAAAAAACGCTACGTAAAAAAGCAGTAACTGTTGCCATTCAAGGGTTTGGGAATGTTGGCGGTCATATCGCACACTTCCTTCACAAATGGGGATATACAGTCGTGGCCGTAAGTGATGCAAAAGGCGGTTTGTATAAGAAAGAAGGGCTTCCCATTCCCGCTATGTTGAAAGCGCGAGGCACAACACCGGGTATTCGAGGATGTGTCCAATGTGATTCGATCACAAACAAAGAGTTATTGGAGCTCGACGTCGATATACTTATCCCGGCGGCTCTCTCACACCAGATCACAAAAGAAAACGCCTCAGACATAAAAGCATCTGTCATTTTAGAGATGGCAAACGCGCCTGTGACACAAGAAGCTGATGTTCTTCTAGAGGAAAGAAATGTCACAATTATTCGGGACATCCTTGCAAACGCCGGAGGAGTGATCGTAAGTTATTACGAATGGGTGCAAAATAATGAAGGAGTCTGTTGGGATGAGGATAAGGTACATAAAAAACTTAAAAAGAAGATATTACACGCATTCGACGCTCTCCTAAGTGCGTCTCAAAATTCGAGCCAAAGCATGCGAGACGTTGCATATAAAATGGCAATTGACCGTATCCTCAAAGCAGAGAAGAAGCGAGGAACACTCGCCTAAAGAATACACCAGACATGCTTCCCGTTTTAAATACGACACTCGAGCAACTGTTTGATTTGCTGGGATATACCGTGCAAACAAAAAAAGATATCGTGCGTTCTATAGCGAAAGAAATCGAGCAAGAGGCTCTAAAAGAGGCTAAAAATGGTGTGGGGGAAAATATCGCTATTGAATCACTCAATAAAGTACAAAAAATATTGGGCAAAAGAGAGACGTTCCATATCCTTGAGGCAGTCGCGGCGCGAGTGCTTGTGAATTTTTTTGCAGAGCACAAAAGAAATTATAGTGAACAGCAGAAAGAGGTTTTCTTGACGTTTTTGCTTACCAACAAACTGAAGCGCGAACTGGAAAAATCGCTTTGAAACTTACGATGCAACTGGATGACAAGTCGGTTCAGTATCCATGTCGATCTCACACGGATCACATGAGATATATACCCCCTCAAATCCGGTGAAATATTTATTTCGCTCATAATACTCCAGGCAACTCTTGCAGAGGATCATTTCATCGAGCTCACGTAAGGGTGAAAGAAAGTTACTGTCCCGATGACATTTCTGGCAGACATTGAGATCGCCGGTAAGATGCTCTCTAAAGGCTGTTAGTCTCGCTTTTCGTTTTGCAAAAAGTGCATGTACGTACTGTTCTTCATCTTCTCTGCTGGCAGGCACCAGGTCACATTTGATCTTTTCAAAGTCGTCTTTATCCAAAGAGCCACAGACATATTTTTTCCCGAGCACGACACCGGTCGTATTGCCCATTGTCATAAGATCATCCGTGATCTCTTCCATGCGAGCCGCAAGTTGGAGAAAAGTGTCAGAATCAATAAGTCCGCGTCGGTATTGACTGACCAAAGCTCGTTTTATTTTCATTTTATTGCGCCGCACCGCCCGAGCCTCATTCATAGTATCCATACGAGCAAGTCGTACTTTTTCTTCCATCGACAAACGCACCCCCTTAATGCGTGGTTCAACAGATGTATAACGATTAGTAGAAGTAAGCCATCCCATAAGCCGTATCTTTTAATTCCAGCCAATAGGACCCCTGGACCAGTGCCAAAGCCAACCAGTCGCCTATGGATTAACTATACCACACTTTCTGAAAAAACAAACTTCTTTATCGCAAAAAGTTAAAAATCTATCTCAAAACTTTGGTCTTGCGTCGGCACTATTGCGTCAATTTCATGATAATCGCGAAGTCGTTGCGCAAGAAACAAAGAGGCCTTGGGCTCTCCCATTGCAAGAAATACTTTTTCCACTGTTTCAGAAATAGGTTCAATGAACCGAATAAGGTTATCCGAATCCTTGTGAGCTGAAAACCCTGTGATCGTTTCAACGTGGGCACGTACTTTTACACTTTTGCCAAAAATATCTACCGTTTTGTTTCCATCTTGGATTTGTCTTCCTAAGGTCCCCGGCACCTGATAGCCTACGAAGCAAATGGTATTCTTTGGATCCCCTAAATATATCTTTTGATGGAACATGATACGCCCACCATGACTCATGCCGCTTCCTGCAAGAATTATCTTGGGACCCTTTTTATAGATAATATCCTTTGACTCTTCCCGGGTAATGGTCAACTTTAGTTTTGGGAAATCAAAGATGTCATCACCGGTTTGTATCTCCTCTTGCACGTGCTTCTTAAAGTTGTGTATGTAATTGCGATAGATATCAGTTACTTTTATTGCAAGTGGGGAATCCAGATATACCGGCACTGATTCGACCTGACCTCCTTCGATCATGTGGTTGAGCTCATGAAGTATGATCTGTGTACGTTCGATAGAAAAAACAGGAATCATCAGTGTGCCGCCCCGAGCAATCGATTCTGCAACAACGCGCTTGAAAGCGTCTGATCGTTCTTTCATGGTTGTTTCGTGATTCCGATCACCATATACCGATTCCATAACGACATAGTGTACGTCCTGAGAAAGCGGTTCCGTATCTTTAAGCAGAGGTGTCGGACTATTTCCCAAATCGCCCGTAAACGCGATTTTACGGCTTCCCGAAGGTCTTCTGTGACGTATTTCAAAGATACTGGAACCCAAAATATGCCCGGCATCTTTAGCGTAGACAGTATATCCAGGTGCTAATTCAAATTCCGTTCGGTAGGGTATATCCTTCCACAAACGCATTGTCCTCTCCACATCTTTTTCAGTATAAAGCGCCTCCTTTCCTTCAAATGTAGCTTCTCTTCTCATAAGGGAAAGTCCGCTATGGAACATGGTCTGAGCAATTTCTCTTGTAGATGGCGTTGAGTAAATGACGCCACTAAAACCATCGTGTACAAGTTTTGGAACACGTCCGATATGATCAAGATGAGCGTGCGTTACCAAAAGAACATCAATGGTCTTCGGGTCATATTTGAAATCATCATAGTTACACCCATGACACACACGCCGATCTTGAACCAAACCGCAATCAACCAGGATGCGCATATCGGTCGTTTCAAGCAAAAAATTTGCTCCGGTAACAGTTCCCGCGCCGCCAAAAAACGTTAACTTACTCATGTGAAGAAGATTTTTTAAATAAACCGGATATATAGATAAGATAAAATCCGAAGACAGCGCCCATTATGCCCATTAAAAAATCAATAATAGTATCAATGATGTATTCAACCGGATCATGTAGTACCAACTTAAACATAAATTCAAAAGATTCCCATAACAAACTTATAATAAACACAAAGAGGATCACATCAAATAAAAGAATGGCTTTTGGTCGTGCATTAGTGATCAAATTGCATCTTTCGGCAAACCACAATCCAAAAAGGGAAGCAAGTAATCCACCGAGAAAGTGCATAACAATATCCAGCCACGGAAAGTGCCAATACAAAAAATTGTTGAGCGCGTACCCATGCAACACTGCTACAACAATACCCAGTACAACAATTGAAAGCGGAAGCGCAAGTTTTGTCATGTGTTTCTATTATACAAGCAGGTGTTAAAAACACCTCATTCATACGCACCAAGCGCCCGAGGCGAGAGCACCCGGGCACTTGGTAAGGCAAGGTTGATAACTAATATAACCTGGTACACCCAGGTGGGATTCCTCAACACATCCTTCTCTGAAATCCTCGTCAGATTCTCATTGAAGAAGTGCAATTCGGACTCCCCATAATTTTCATTAAGTGGTTATTAGTTATAACCTTAGGTACATTGTACACATATTTCGATCAATTTGTGTAGCATTTCGTGTGAAGAAAAAATGTGGTGCAAAACGAGGTTTTTTGGTGACACATCGCCAAGAGAATATTCTATTCAAGAATGCCGTCCAAATTTACATCGTATAGTATTTCCTCCTGGAAAAGCCTGTAGTCAATGAGTTCGTCTTTGTCAAACCAAAGCTCAATCTCCCGCTCTGCCTCTTCAGCGGAATCACTGCAGTGAATAAGATTACGTACCGCCCGATCGTCAAGTGAACAGATCGCATACGAATCAAGAGTGAAGTCTCCACGAATTGTTCCAACATCCGATGTTGATGGCTCTGTTTCTCCCACCAACTTCTTCACTACAGCAGCAGCCTGATTGCCTTCCAACACCATCATGAGCACCGGCCCTGCGGTCATGAACGTCACCAGCGCCTGCACGATATCGCGTCCGTATTCTATAGCCTCTTTTTCAACAGGCAGTCCGGATTTCTTTCTATCCTCAACGATACGTTTTCCTTTTTCCAGAAACCATGCTTCGTCCTTGTTATAGTGTTTCCATAATTTCTTTGTATCAGCTATACCAAAACGAAGAGCAACAATCTTTAGACCGACACGTTCAAAGCGCTTTATGATCTCTCCAATAAGTGAACGTTGTACGCCATCGGGCTTAATGATGACAAATGATCGTGCGCGTTTATGATGTTTTTCCATGATGTTCTTATGACAAAAATAAATCAGTCCGATTATACAAAGACTTACCCTATTAAACAATATTAAGAAGATTGTGTCAGAATTTCGGGGTCTCCCTCCGTAACAAGAACAGTGTGTTCAAAATGGGCACTTTGTTTTCCATCCTTTGTCTTGAACGTATACCCGTCATCGGCAAGAATAATATCTTTACTACCCAGATTCAACATCGGCTCAATGGCAATGACCATACCGGAAAGAAGTTCTGTTCCTGTTCCCCGTGTTCCAAAATTTGGGATCGTTGGCTCTTCATGTACATGCCAACCCACACCGTGCCCGCCCAACTCTTCGACAATGCCGAAGCGACCGGCAACAAATTCTTCGATTGCCGCGCCAATATCCCCCGTTTTGTTACCTGCGCGCACCTCTCTTATACCAACGGCAAGGGCTTTTTTTGTCACTGCAAGCAGTTCCTGTATCTCCTCCGAGATTTTGCCGACCGGTACCGTTACCGCGCTATCTGTAATAAGTCCCTTGTGTGTCACTCCAAGATCAATACCCACGATATCTCCTTCTGCGAGTATTTTCGGGTCTTCATTTGGAATACCGTGCACGATTTCATCATTTACCGATACACACACGGCCGCAGGAAAAGGTCTGTTTGCTCCCTGGGGGGTGTAATTTTTAAACGACGCCGTATCTCCCTTTTCTGCAATCAGCTTATTTGCAAGGTCTTCAATATCTTGTGTTGAAACGCCGGGTTTGATGCTTGCAGCAAGAGCATTGCGAACAGAAGCAAGACGCTTGCCACACTCTTTTAAAATCTCTATATCTTCTGAACTTTTTACCAAATGTTTCATTTACAGTTTCTTTAGTTCTGTCATGATATCCTCATGAACCTGCTCCGGCGTCTGCATACCATTGATCTCGATCAATTTCCCCTTATCTTTGAAGTGCTTAACTGAAGCCGCGGTGTGTGTGTTGTATTCTTCAAATCTTTTTTTGATAGCCTCGGGGTCGTCATCCGAACGCCCTTCTTTTTTCGCACGAATCTGAAGGCGTTCAATTATCTTGTCTTCGTCAACATCTAAATAAATAGCTCTATAAGGGCGATCCAGCCATTCCATCACTTCACAAAAAAGCTCAGCCTCAGGTAACTTCCTTCCGGGACCTTCAAACACAATACCTGTATCGTGCGGGGTGTGAAACGCTTTATGTTCGAACCAATATGACGCAAACCAATGTGGCATAAGTAAGCCCTGATCATACTCTCCCTTTACTTTTTTCCCCAAAAAAGTGTCTTCTTCTCGCAGAGCACGAAATGCGCCACCGCTTGAGAAAAAATCGTAGTTGAGAGTTTCGGCAAGAAGCTTAGCCTGAGTACCTTTGCCGGAACCCGGCTTTCCCATCATTGCAATTGTAGTAATACTTGTCATTTAGATCCAAATAGTTAACTAAAAAAGCGCCTATTGGCGGCTTGAGTATACCATTCTTACACATTCCAGACTATAGCAGAGCGCCTTCAAAGATGGTTTGTTATCACCTAATACTCCCTGATCGAAAGTTGACTATCAATACGTCGTACAAGGTCGAGGATCACGGAAACAGCGATCAAAAGTGCCGTACCACCAATTGCAAACGCAGTGACGTTTGTCGCGGCTTGCATCCCAAGAGGAAGCACCGCAATAAGACCAAGGAAGATAGCGCCCACAAGTGTGAGTCTGGTGAGGATGTTCCCTATATACTCTGAGGTATTCTGCCCGGGACGCACTCCGGGGATGAATGCTCCTGATTTCTGCAGATTCTTAGAGATCTGATTTGGGTCAAACGTGACCGCAGTATAGAAATAAGTGAAGAGAAATACCAAAACAAAGTAAAATGCCGAGTATACCCACCCATTATTAAGAACGGCAAGCACTGCATTTGAAAGCGTTTGCACGATACCACTATCAGTTCCTGCAAAGAATGAGAGTATCATTTGCGGGAAAAGAAGAATGGAAAGTGCAAAAATGATCGGCATCACACCAGCCTGGTTAACTCGAAGCGGAAGGTATGTGGAAATACCACCATACGTTTTCATGCCACGCACTCGACGTGCATACGTGATCGGGATCGGCCGTTCCGCCTCCGTTACAATAACAACACCGGCGGTTATCAATATGGCAGCAACCGTAAAGCCAAGATAGAGCGGGATCTGTGAGGGTTCAAACGTGAAAATAAGCTGTTGTATGGTGGTTGGCAGTCCCGCAACGATTCCGGCAAAAATAATAAGCGAAACACCATTTCCGATACCAAATTCGGTTATCAACTCGCCGATCCACATGAGAAGGATCGAGCCGGCGGTTACGATAAGAATATTCAAAATCAGCTCAAAAAGCCCGAGATCAATCAAGATACCCTGTCGTTGTAAGATCATAAGAAATCCGAATGATTGCATGAGCGCAAGCGGAACAGTAAGCAGGCGCGAATATTGCGTGAACTTTTTCTTACCGAGTTCTCCTTCCTCCGAATAGAGCGCCTTCAGTTTTGGCACCATCACGGTAAGTAGCTGCATGATGATCGCCGCGGTAATATATGGCGCAACACCAAGCATCACTATGGAAAGGTTTGCGAGTCCGCCTCCCGAGAAAATATTGAGAAGGCCGAGAAATTGATTATTCGAGAAAAACTCTTCAAGACGAAAAGCGTCTACTCCGGGAATCGGAATAGCGGCAAGTGCACGAAATAGAATAAGTGCAAAAAAGATAAAAAGTATGCGTTTTCGCAAAGTCTCGTCTTTTGCAATTTGCGATATTTTTGTGGTGATCTCCGCAAGCATATTTATGTTACATTTCCTCCGGCTTTCTCGATCTTCTCAAGAGCGGACTTAGAAACGGTGCAGTCGGAGACAATAAGCTTTTTTGAAAGATCTCCCAATCCAAGAATTTTGACCGGTTGCACAGTGCCTTTTTTAAGACGAATGACCTTCTTCTCTTTAAGCGTTTGTGGTGAGACTATGTCCCCGGCATCAAAAGCACGCTCCAATGCGGAAAGGTTTACCGGAATTGCAAATTGTCGAGCATCGTTGACTGTTCGCGCCCGATTCTTTCCGTGTCCACGACGTTTCGGGAGCTTTTTGATAACATCCCGCATAGCCGGCCGGATACCATGTCCGCCGTGTTGCTTCTGTCCTTTATGTCCGCGACCTGAGGTCTTACCCCGGGTTCCGCCACGCCCAATCCGTACTTTTGCTTTATTTTTTGTATCTCTTTGTAATTCGTGTAATTGCATGATCTCTTTTTATGTAAGTTTTGACAGTGCGTTGACGGCAGCTCGGGCGTTGTTGATCTGGTTTTTGCTTCGTGAGAAGATCTTTGCGGTCACATCAGTTACTCCTCCAAGTTCAAGCACATTACGGACGGATGAGCCTGCAACGATACCGCGCCCTTTTGCAGGAAGAATTTGTACACGTGCAGCACAATATTTTGATGAAACATCATGTCGAATGCTGTTATTCTTGGTACGTTTGACCGTGATCATGTTCTTCTTTGCATCTCTAATCGATTTTTCGATCGCAAGTGCCGTGTCACCGGCTTTTCCAATCCCGACACCAACGCGCCCCTTTCGATCCCCGATCACCATTGACACTGAAAAGGCAAAACGTCGTCCTCCTGCCATCACACGAGTTACTCGTCGAATTGAAATGATCTTTTGATCAAATTCTCTTCGCTCACGCGGTTTTCTTCCTCGACGTGGTCTGCGTGGTCGCTCATTTTTCTTAAAGACCCGTTTTTCCTTTTTTTCTCCACTTTGAGGCGCAGTATTTGCCTTCGCCGTTTCTTTCGGCGCTTCTGTCTTTGCCTCCTTTTTAGAGGAATCAGTCACTGTATCTGTTTTTTTTGTTTCTTTTTCTTCTGACATATTAAAATTTCAATCCGCCCTCTCGAGCCGCCTCCGCAATTGCTTGAATCTTTCCCTTGTACTCGTACCCACCGCGATCAAACACCACTTCTGTGATCTTTTTCTCTTGTGCCAGTTTTGCAATTTGAGCACCCGTCTCCTTTGCTCTTTCAAGCGGTGTTTTTGCGCTACTCTTTCGCGTATCAGTCGCGCAAAGTGTCACTCTTTTCTCATCATCAATGACTTGCGCATAGACACCCTTTGTTGACTTATAAATAGAAAGTCGGGGGCGCGTGCCGGTACCGGAAACCTTTGAGCGAATCCGCGCATGTCGTCGTACTTTTCGTGCTTTTGTTGCCTTGGTCTGATCCATAGTACTATACTGCTTTCTTACCTTGCTTTCGGCGTATCACTTCATCTTCGTAGCGAATGCCCTTTCCTTTGTACGGTTCGGGCTTGCGTACTGCGCGAATATTTGCCGCAAATTCTCCCACGTGATCCTTATTAATGCCCTTCACCCCGATGACATTCTTTTCAACCGAAACTTCAACCCCTTCAGGTGCTACAAGTTCTACCGGATGTGAATAGCCCACATTGAGTACGATCTTATTTCCCTGTGCTTCTGCCCGATATCCAACACCTTCAACTATCAATTTCTTTTCAAATGGTGTATTTACCCCTTTCACCATATTGCTTACATGTGCTGCGTATGTTCCCCAAAGAGACCTTGCAAACTTCGACTTTCGTGTGGGAGTAATTACCACTTCGCCATCCTTCACCTCAATCTTCACCTCTGAGCGAAGAGGTCTTTCAAGTGCACCAAGCGGCCCTTTAACGGATAGGGTATCAGCCGTAACAGTTACTTCTGTTTTCTCCGGAATAGTGATGGGTTGTTTTCCTAGACGACTCATGTTGGTTAATTGGTGCTCAATTTGTTACCAGATCTTGAATAATGCTTCTCCGCCGACATTCTCTTTCCGCGCCTCTTTATCTGTGAGTACTCCTTTTGGAGTGGAGAGAATAAGCGCTCCCTTCCCATATTTAACACTTTGAACTGTATCTGCTCGCTCATACACCCGCCGTGAAGGCTTTGACACGCGTTTAACGCCATGAATTCGTGGGGTACCGCCCTCTGTATACAAAATCTTTACTTCAACACATTTTCGAGTTTTCTTTCCGCGCTTGGTGACATCTTGTACATACCCTGCATCCTTAAGTTTATGTGCTACCGCGTACTTAAATTTCGAAAACGGCACGGATACAACCTCGCGCTTTGCCGCTCCGGCATTCTTCAGTTGATTTATGAAATCTGCAATTGGGTCTACTACCATGATATACAAAACTAACACCTGTCCCTACCAAGAACTCTTTTTAATTCCGGGGATCAAACCTTCGTTGGCAAGCTCACGAAAACAAATGCGACACATATCAAAATCTCGCATGTATCCCTGCTTCCGTCCACAACGAAAACATCGTCGTACGACTCGTGATTTAAATTTTGGTGCACGCTGTGATCGCGCAATGATTGATTTTTTTGCCATACTATTTCAAGATCAGTTTTCCAACCATTTTCATAACAGCGGGAACTTGATCCTCTTTTTTGTTCATAAGACCCTCCACTCGATAACCGATCTGCTCGGTTTTCTATCTATATCCAATCGGATATAAAAAAGAGCCTCAAAAAGCTTGTGCCCCATATTAGCAATAGAGCCATATGTTGTCAATGTTTTTGGTACTCTGGATACTTTGTTGTATCTCCTACAAGATAGTATCGGGAATATAGATATCCAAATACGCAAAAGCCTCCGACCAAACAGCCGGAGGCCCATATTTTGTGCAACGAAGCCGAAGATCAGCTGGCGAAGATCATCGGAGGATCATCGGTAGCGCAAACACCAGAAGGAGAAGCGCCAGTGTAAACGCCCCGCCAAAAGTGACCGCTCTATGGACAATTCGTTCCAGAGAGCCCATTTTTCTTAGCATCATATCCCTTTCCTTTATGGTGTATTCGATAAACAGCCGCGCATGCGACCAACATGAGTGCGGATACAAGTATCAGCCCGCACGTAACCCCGCCCCAAGACCCTTGTCCCTAGGCACTGTTCTGCTTCTTCACTCTACCCTGCACCAGTATACAGATAAAAGAAGAATAATCAAAAAAACGTCCTTTACCGACGTTTTTTGATCACTTCTTCTCTTCCTCTTTTTTGAGAGGAAATCCGAGATGCTCCAGAAAGGCAAGGGTTTCTTTTTGGTCTTGTGAAGTGGTCACGATTGTTACCGCAAGTCCAAAGACATCTTTGAGCTCCTCATCGGATGTTTCGGGAAAAATAGTATGCTCCTTAATGCCTATTGTTGCATTCCCCATCTCATCAACAACAGTCCTTTTGATACCACGAAAGTCACGCGTTCGTGGAAGCACAACATGAACCAATTTATCGAGAAACATATCCATTCTTTTACCTCGAAGCGTTACCTGATACCCAATCACGTCACCTTCTCGAAGTTTAAATGAGGCAATACTTTTTCGGGCCTGTCGTGCCGCTGGCTTTTGACCAGTTATCTTTCCAAGCCGATCTTCGATCAGTTTAATCTTATTTTTATCTTTTATCGAACCGATACCTGTTGAAACGATCACCTTCAAAATACGTGGTGCCTCCATCGGATTGGTATATCCAAAGTCACCTCTTAGTGCTTCAAGCGCTTTATTTTGTTTTTCTTTTACGATTGCCATGATACTTTTGGTCTTTTAGTCATTCGCTCTTGCTAAAGCTACGTGCCGGCTTTAACTAGCCAATTCAGTTTTACTTTTAACCGCAACACGCACTTTCTTTCCTTTCTTATATTCATAGCGTACACGTGTCGGTTTGTTTTCCTTCGGATCAACCAATTGCACATTTGAAATGTGGATCGGGTTTGCTTTATCAATAATCTGTCCGTGCTGACCGCTCTTGGTTGGTCGTCTGTGTCGCTTTTTCATATTGACACCCTCTACGATCAAGGATTCAATCTTTGGGTATGCATGCAACACCTTGCCGACAAGACCTTTGTCTTTCCCTGCAATAACTATTACTTTGTCTCCTTTTCGAATTTTCATATTACGTAACTACACAACTTCAGGTGCAAGTGATGCGATCTTCTGATACCCCGCCTCAGCAATTTCTCGAGGAATCGGACCGAAAATACGTCCCGCTTTAGGCTCCTGTTTCCCCTTCTCAAGAATAACCACTGAATTCTCGTCAAACCGAATGTATGAGCCGTCTCTTCGTCGATATGGTTGCCGTTGCCGAACCACAACAGCATGCACAACGTCCTTTTTTTTCACCAGCTTTCTTGGTTCTGCGGTTTGAATAGAAGCCACCACAACATCTCCAAGGCGCGCATACCGCTTCTTTGAACCACCAAGCACCTTGAATACACGTGCTATCTTTGCGCCGGAGTTATCAGTTACTTTCACTAATGTTTGTGGCTGGATCATGGTCTTACTGTTTTCCTATTACTTCAAAACGCTTCATCTTCGAGTACGGTTTCGCTTCGCGAATTTCTACCTTATCACCAATTTCAAAATTGTTCCCTTTATCGTGAGCATGATACTTCTTTACGTGCTTCAGATACTTTTTATATTTCGGATGCTTCACGTATCGTGAAACCGCAACAACAACCGTGTCTTGCATCTTGTCAGAAACCACCACCCCGCGAAGCACACGCTTTGCGCTTTGTTTTGCTTTAGCGGATTCAATTGTCTTTTCTGTTTTCTTTGCTTTTTCACTCATGTTTTTATGTATTCTTTTGTTCCTGCTTCGACTTGATAAGGCGTGCATTTTTCTCCGTTAAGATTCGCGCAATATCCTTTCGTAGATTCTTTCCCGTTTTCACATCACGTACCTTTGAACCGGCAATACCAAATCGAAATCCTCGAAGCTCTTCTTTTCGCTCCACAAGCAGTTTGTCCAAATCTTTATCGTTCTTTTTACTGTATTGTTCTGCCATGATCTTATATTAATTCTCGTGAGACGATTACCGACTTTAGAGGAAGTTTCGTTCCCGCTTTACGCAACGCTTCACGCGCAACAGCTTCCGAAACCCCATCCACTTCAAACATGATCCGTCCGGGAAGTACTTCGCACTCGAATCCACTGGGTTCCCCTTTACCTTTACCCATACCTACTTCCGCAGCCTTCCGGGTAAACGGTCGATCGGGAAAAATACGAATCCAGATCTTACCCGTTTTTCCGCTTGTTCGCGAGATGCATCGACGTGCCGCCTCGATCTGATTACTCTTTACCCGTGCATACGTCGTCGCCTTAAGACCGTACGAGCCAAAACTTACCTTGTTCCCACGGCTAGCCACGCCAATTTTATTTGGATTCTTTCGCTTCGTATGCCACTTTCTAAACTTTACTTTCTTGGGAAATTGCATGTTCTACTTATTTACTTTTCTTGTCATCAAATATATCGCCTTTGTAGATCCAAACCTTAATACCAATGACTCCGTATGGAAGATAAGCCTTTTCACGAGCATAATCAATATCCGCTCTGAATGTCTGAAGTGGGATGCGCCCTTTCTTTATCTGTTCTGTTCGTGCCATTTCCGCCCCCCCAAGACGTCCCGCAACTGAAACACGAACTCCCAATACATCACGATTCGCCATAACCTTTTCAACCGTTTGCTTAAGCACGCGTCGAAACGGCATTCGCTTCTCAAGACCTTCTGCAACCATATAACCGACAATTGCAGCATTGCTCTCCGGTGAACGCACCTCTTCGATGTCAACTTTTAGCTCCGGATTCTCTGAAAGACCAAGTTTATTAATCTGCTTTTGAATGTCAGCCTTGAGTTGTTTTGCTCCTTCACCGCTTCGGCCAATGATAAGACCGGGGCGAGATGTCTGCACCACGACGCGAAGCACTCCCGCATTTCGCTCAACGATCACATCAGCAACATAAAAACCGCGAAGTCGCTTAGTGAGATACTCACGAATGGCCGTATCACACTTCATGAACTCTCGATATTGTTTTGGATCATTCGTAAACCAACGTGACTTCCAGTCACGAAGAATGCCGAGTCTGTGTGAATATGGATGTGCTTGATGTGTCATAAAATTATTTTCCCTCCAACTCAACCTTTATATGGCTGGTGTGTTTGTTAATTCGAGCAGCGCGCCCCCGAGCTCGTGCCCGGTATCGCTTGAAGGTAAACCCTTTGTCCACCTGCACTTTGCCCACTTTTAATGATCCCTCGCTAACACCTTCCTCTTTTGCATTTGCAACAGCACTTTTAATGAGCTTTGCAAACGGTTCTGCCGCTCGTTTTGGTGTATGTTTTAATATCTCAAGTGCATCAGATACACGTTTGCCACGCACGAGATTTGCAATAAGTCGTACTTTCCTTGGTGCTTGTCGATAATTTGATACTGATGCTTTCATGTTCTTGCTCTGTGTATGAAAAGAGATCGGCTCCCGATATTATCCGGCCGCTCGTGCCGCTTTTGCTGCTGCGATCTCAGCCTCCTTTTTCTTCTGTTCGAGTTCTTTTTGCATCTTACCTCCGTGCCTTCGGAATGTTTTTGTTGGTGAGAATTCGCCGAGTCGATGCCCTACCATATCTTCTGAAACGACAACTTCGATATGCTCGCGGCCGTTGTGCACACCAAACGTAAACCCGACCATGTCCGGTGATATCATGCTTGCCCGCGCCCACGTCTTAATAACCCCTGTATCCTGAGGCTTCTTTCCTGCTATTTTCTTAAGTAGTTTTTCATCTACGTAAGGTCCTTTTTTCAGTGATCGAGTCATTAAAAATGCTGGTTTTTAATCCCGGACTCCCTAGCGTATAGGGGTGCCTCGAGAAACGATATAATCAAGGCCTACCAATGCACTTCTTGAATAAAAAAGCGCCCTGATGAGCTTTCGCACATACTATCAGAAAGGAAATATATGTCAACAAAAAGCCGCCCCGGTGTGGGGCGGCGACAGTTCCAGGCGCTTGAAGCGCTCTGGCACTGTTCAGTCTGAGCTCAGTGCAAGACTCCAGCGGCGTTCGTGATTGTCCTTGCTTGTGACGACCATGTCGCTTGCCTCGATGGCTTGCATGAGATCGACCATCGCGCACATATTGGTGTCTTCGCGGCACAGCGTCCAGGAGCGGCGACGCTCGATCTCATGCAAGCCATCGGAGCGGACGGTGATGAAGCGCTCCCGCTCATCCACGTCGACGATCTCGTTGGCACGAGCCTTCAGGTTATCGATCAGGCTTTCTTTTGAGCCGAAATCTTTGTCGAGGTCGATGGTCTCCGTTACTCCGGTTGTGATGTCGCTGACATTCCAGATACGACCATCTTCTTCCGAGGATGGCAGGGTCGTGTCGGTTGCGGCACACCCCAACAAAAGGACGGCCAAAAAAGGAACAAGTGTTTTCATTGCGGACTCTCCCGAGTAGATAGAAACACGAAATGAAATGCGGTGAAAAAGATACCATTTGTAACAGGTTTTGTCAAATTCCACCATCTACGAGGGCTAAAAACCCCTCTTTCCCGCCATTTAAGAAGCTAAAGAAAAAAGCCGTCTTCTGACGACTCTCTCAAGTAGGGGAACTTCACCGCCTATTATACGGGCTTTTATTCTTGTGTTCTGGTCTCTGCCACCTCAGTTTCATCGATCGCCTCCTCTGCCTGAGATGACGAAATGTATGCATACCCTGTTGGTATAGCCACCATCACTACAACGGCCAGGAAAAAAACCCATGAGTGATACTCAGAGGCACCATCCTCGGGCTCGTCTCCCAAAGTTGCAAACTTAATGCTCTTGGGCATTACTCTAACCCCTTTGTTGCGGATCACCTGTTTATGTTATAGCACAAGCCCCAACGTCAATTCAAATCAAAGCTGTGTCTAATTGAATCGAAAACCTCCTTGATATACAATCTTCGAACGCCAAATCCTCCTTGCGTATTTCGATGCCTTTGGCATATGTCGGTGTCTTATCAGAGTCATATCGCAATAACTCAGGATTCCGCAAGTGATTCACCATAAAAAATACCGCCACGGTAATAATTGCCATCACAACAAGCAGAAGAAGATTTTCAAAAGACTTTGAACCCTTCCTACCTTCGACAGTCACGGTCTTCTCTCCTTCATCTACACACCCTGTTTTCGTTATAGCACAAACAGGCCCAACCAAAAAAGACCTATGCACGACTTATTCGATCTTAAAGGTTAAAACGTTTTTCCAACAAGCAAGAAGACCGCGTAGTGCGCGGCCTTCGTCGAAGGAGATAAAGACTTCATGAAGACTTTACCACAAAGAAGAGGGTTGTCGCCAGAACGATCACGATTCCCCACAAAATTGCGTTTGTCGTGTTGCGAGGAGGCGTTTCGTAATATCCACGACGTCTCTGCCAATAAGGATCTGACAAGTCGATGTGATGTCGTGGGCCACCGCCAATTCTTGCATCAAATTCATTGATGGATTGCGGACTGCCGTCGTAGCTCCCTCCACGATAATCATCGTCGCGAAATGAAATACGCATGTCAAACTCCTATGCCATTTATCTGTGAGCTATTATATGCTGTTGGATGTTTAACAACAAGGAAAAAGGCTTGCATCATACATCCACAAGGCCGAAGAATTTGAAAACCGGCCATATGGCCGGTTCTTCCTATCGTCTTTTGCCGACTTTTCGTCTTCGAACAATGAGATTGTTGGAGTACTTCTTTGGCTTGCGTGTTTTTTGTCCTTTTCCTGCAGGCTTGCCCCATTTGGTTCGCTGTCGCCTGTGCCCTCGCCCGGCTCGTCCTTCACCACCACCGTGCGGGTGGTCAACAGGGTTCATTGCCGCCCCACGCACCACCGGTCGTCGCCCCATCCAACGCTTTCGGCCTGCTTTACCAATATTTACCAGTTTATGCTCATCATTTGACGCTTCCCCGACACTTGCCCACGCTAATGTTGATACTTTTCGCACTTCCGTTGATGGCATCTTGAGCGTTGCAAATCCTCCGTCGTGTGCAATCACTTCTGCGGCATTTCCCGCACTTCGTGCGATTTTTGCTCCACCCCCCTCTTTGATCTCAACATTATAGACAAAAGTACCAACCGGAATATCCTTAAGCTGTAATCTATTTCCAAGTGCTACCTTTGCTTTCGTCGAGACAACGAACGTATCACCTACTTTCATGCTTTTTGGTGCAACAATATACCGACGCTCTCCATCTCTGTAACAGACAAGCGCAATAAAGGCTGTTCGATTGGGATCATATTCAATACTTTCAACCTTCGCCTCAATATCGAACTTGTTGTATGCAAAATCAATTTCGCGATACTTTCTCTTATGTCCGCCTCCTCGATGTCGAGTAGTCAAACGACCCTGCGAGTTTCGTCCCACGTCCCGCTTACCGCCTTTTGTAAGAGGTTTGTGTGGCTTGCTCCGAGTCAAATATTTCTTGAACGACACAACCGACATGCCGCGACGTCCTGGTGTTGTTGGTTTAAAGATTTTCATGATCGATTTCTATACAAATTCTATTGTGTCACCATCTTTCAGATACACATACGCTTTTTTCCCGAGGCTCGACATACCAGCTTTTCGCGTTCTTCTGTTCATTCGCTTTTTTCGTGGAATCTTTACAAGATTAACCTTTCGAGGGGTCACTTTGTAATATTCCTTTACAGCATTTTCGACATCTTTTTTTGTTGCATGTACCGCTACTTCAAACACATACGTTCGACTTGCCGTTACGTCAGTGGCTTTTTCTGTGATACGCGGTCGGATAAGGACTTTGTCCAGGTTATCTGTGTACCGCGTGGTCGTGGTTTGTCGACGTCCTTTTCTTTTTGAAACGGTAAATGGCTGTTTTTCTTTCTTTGCAGACACAGTTTCAGTCTGTGCAGTTTTTTCTGCTTTCTTCTCCACCACCTTTTCCTCCGGTGTTGTGGTCTTCTCTTCTTTTTTGTCTTTTCCAAACAGAGCCATATTACTTATTTATTTTTGCTTCAAGAAAACTTATTGCTTTTTTAGGGTCTTCAATTACCACATATTTATATGAAAGAAGGTTCAACGGATTCATATTTCGCACTTCTTCAACATACAGATTTTCAATATTTCGAAAACTTTTTGCAGTATTCAACTTTCTATCCGAAAGAAGAATGAGTGCGGCGTTTTTCGGCTTTGTGACAAGTTTTTCAAGACCTTTATTCTTAGCAAGTGCTGAGATAATACCGATTGCATCTTTCGTCTTCGGATCCGCAATCTCAAGAGAGTCAACAAACACCAGTTCTCCGTCGCGAAGTTTTCGTGAAAGAACCGTGTAAAGCGCTTTGGTTCTCATTTTCTTGTTAACCTTCTTAGTGTAATTCTTTTCTTTTCGCGGACCAAAAGTAATACCTCCTCCACGCCATATTGGAGAACGGTTCGAGCCGTGCCGTGCTCGCCCGGTCCCTTTTTGTCGCCACGGCTTTCGTCCGCCGCCACGAACCTCACTTCGATCCTTGGTGTGCGCATATGGAACACGTGCGTTTGATTGCATTGATACCACCACTTGGTGTACCAGATCACCATTCCATTTTAGGCCAAAAATAGTCTCCGGAAGTAGAATTGAATCCTTTTTCTTTCCTTTCGCATCAAAAACTTGTGCGTCCATAGAAACAATCTTTCTGACCGCCTTCTTTGTTGCCGTCTTTTTGGCTGGAACTTTTTTCGTTGCGGCTTTTCTTGCAGGCGTTTTCTTCGTTGCTTGCTTCGGCTCGGCCTGTTTTGCTACACCGGAACGAATATTCTTTTTTGTCGCTGTCTTTACTTCCATGATCATGCGTTCTTACTCCGGATCTCAACAAGTGTCCCTCGATGTCCCGGAATTGCACCTGAGATCACCAAAAGATTCTCGTCCTTGTTTACCTGCAACACCTTGAGATTCTTAACCGTAACCCGATCAGCCCCCATGCGCCCGGCCATTTTCTTTCCTTTAAACACTCTCTGCGGACCTGTCGCTCCGATCGAGCCGGGTGCTCGTTCGTGATGTTTATTTCCGTGACTTCTCCTGCCTCCTTTAAAACCGTGCCGCTTCACACCGCCCTGAAATCCTTTTCCTTTTGAAATAGCCGATACCTCAATGATGTCACCTACTTCAAAAGAAGAAACATCGATCTTGTCACCAAGTTTCCAATCCAAATCTCCACGTACTTCACGTATGAATTCAAAGAGCCCTTTTGGTCGTTGCGCTCTGTGTACATTCTTTTCTCTGCGTGTGCCGTAACCCACCTGGGTTGCGTTATATCCATCCTTCTCAGCATCTTTTATCTGCGTTACTTCAATGGGACCTGCCGAGACAACGGTTGCAGGAAACACCCGTCCGTCATCATTCCAGATCTGAGTCATTTTCTGCTTTTTTCCGAGTATGAATTTTGTCATAGCTACGTAATGAAAATCACTACCAAGAAAGGTAGTGTTCCTCTCCCAGTGGTCCCTGTGGGGACGTAGATTCAATGAGTAGTACTATACAGGAATGTGTATATTTTGCAAGAAATCAAGTTAAAAGACCGCCCCAAAAGGGGCGGTTGAAGCAGGCGAGTGATCAGAAATGTATTGGGAGAGAGTATAAGACCACTCGCTCTCCGTGCGTACCGAGTTGGTACATCTCCATCTTAGCATAAAAACGCCGGCCACATGTGTGGTCGAAAAAACAAAAACCGCTCCCCAGAGAACGGTTTTTGTCGAATCTTCATATCTTATTCTAACCTAGACCATCTTCACGTCAATGTTTACTCCTGAAGGAAGGTTTAGGTTTGTAAGTGCTTCAATCACCTTCGGCGATGGATTCTGTATATCAATGAGTCGCTTATGCACTCGCATTTCGAACTGTTCTCGCGCATCTTTAAACACGAATGAAGAACGGTTCACGGTATACTTCTTCATCTCCGTCGGAAGCGGAATGGGACCAAGAATATCAGCATCAAAACGAAGTGCTGTATCTATGATCTGTTTTACCGAACTATCAAGCACCTTATGCTCGTATGCACGAACTTTGATGCGAAGCTTCGGCACTGCATCACCCTTTTTCTTCTTGCCTGCTTTGCGTTTTGGTGATGAAGTGGTAGATGTTTTTTTGCTTGCCACCTTCTTCCCGCTTGCTTTAGTGGAGCGAGCGGGTGCAGGTGCTTTCGCTTTTGTTGTTTCGTCTTTGGTTGCCATAGTAAGTTTGGTACTTGTGTGTGCTCTTGAGAGCAAATGCGGCCTTTTTATCAATTACTGCTATGTTCTTGATAACAAGGCGGCTATATCACCGAAGACTGTCTACGCAACAATCTTGGTAACAACACCAGCACCAACTGTCTTACCTCCCTCTCGAACGGCAAATCGTTGCTGTTCTTCAAGAGCAATTGGTGATACAAGTTTTACTTTAAAGGTAATAGTATCTCCAGGCATAACCATTTCAGTTCCGTCTGGAAGTGTTACGTCTCCGGTTACATCAGTCGTTCGAATGTAGAACTGAGGCTTGTAACCTGAGAAGAATGGTGTGTGTCGTCCGCCTTCATCCTTTGAAAGCACATATACTTCTGCTTCAAATTCCGTGTGCGGCGTTACTGTTCCCGGTGCAGCAAGCACTTGTCCTCGATGGATTTCTTCTTTCTTAACACCTCGAAGAAGGATGCCGGCGTTGTCACCAGCTTGACCTGACTCGAGTTGTTTGTTGAACATTTCAACACCGGTAACAGTTGTTTTCTCCGTATCCTTGATACCGACAATCTCAACCTCTTCACCAACTTTCACGACACCTCGATCGATCTTTCCGGTCACCACAGTACCGCGACCTTCAATAGAGAAGATGTCCTCAATTGGCATAAGGAACGGTTTATCGGTATCTCGATCAGGTACCGGAATGTACTCATCAAGAGCTTTGGTAAGCTCAAGCACCTTCTGTACCCACTCATCATCCTTGCTTGTTCCTTCAAGAGCCTTAAGGCCCGAGCCTCGGATAATTGGAGCTTTTTCTCCATCAAATTCGTACTTCGTAAGAAGTTCGCGAATTTCCTCTTCCACCAAGTCCACAAGGTCCGGATCATCAACCATATCAACCTTGTTAATGAACACGATGATCCTTGGAACACCAACCTGCCTTGCAAGAAGGATGTGTTCACGCGTCTGTGGCATAACACCGTCTGTAGCGGCAACCACAAGAACCGCGCCATCCATCTGTGCCGCACCGGTGATCATGTTCTTGATGTAGTCGGCGTGGCCTGGCGCATCAATGTGCGCATAGTGTCGAGTCTCCGTTTCGTACTCATTGTGTGAAAGCGCAATAGTAATACCGCGTGCCTTTTCTTCAGGCGCGCCGTCGATATCATCGACTTTCTTCATCTTCACTTTTTGACCTGCAAGATCAAGCGAGTGAAGGATCGCCGCCGTCAAAGTAGTCTTTCCGTGGTCAACGTGACCGATGGTTCCCACGTTTACGTGCGGCTTTGAGCGATCATATGTATCTGCCATATTAATCTAGTTCTTAGTACTTAGCGCTTGGCGCCTATGTACATATTAATAAATCGTCCCTGTTGCACTGAGAGAATAGAGCGCGAGAATGGCCTATTCTCTCAGAACAATCCATTGTTTGCATTTTTTATGCAAGCATAAAAAATGGCCTTTCTTATCCAAAAGGCTCTTTCAATAACAAAAATTTGTTGCAACTCTGTTGCGCATTGAAAAGAACCTGTATGAATGTGTGCATATAGTACAGAAATGAGTTTTGAGAGTCAAGTAGACACCAGACCACTTTTATCTGTTTGCTCACCTGTTGCGATTCGTGTATGGTATGTGGAGTTAAATTGTAAGGAGGATGTCATGACAACATCTTTCGAGAAAAACATCAGACTCCTTCAGATAAAAATCGATGAGTTTGCGCTTGACCGCGAGGATATGAGCACTGAGAAAATGTTCCACGACCTGCTGCACATATGCATCAGTATTTACCGTTGCGCAGGTGACGCCAGGTCCCCACACGATTTTGAGTGCCTGCATCCTCTGATCGAAAGTGTCAGTCAGTTTCAAGAAGAGTTGCACAAAGTCGAGTTGTTCAATCTGTGGCAATTGCTGTCACTAAGCGTGATCAATAAATACAATCATCGATACACCAATACTGTTCTTATTCATGCAAGGAGACAAGCAAAGAAGCTAAACTGACAAACGACTTTAGAAGTTTGATTCCGGAGAAATGAATAACCGAAAAGCCGGCGCGCAGGGCACCGGCTTTTTCAAATTTTTCTTATTTTCAAGATCTCTCTCTTCTTTCTATTCAGCTGATGCCGGTACACCCCGCATCTTCTTGATCTCATCTGCTACGTTCTGTGGCACAACTGCATAGTGATCAAATTCCATAACCGCATTAGCCCGCCCCTCGGTCATCGAACGAAGCGTTGTGGTATAGCCAAACATCTCTGAAAGTGGCACTTTCGCTGAAATCTTCTTTCCGCCCATGCCGTCATCATCCATACTTTCAACTTGTCCACGTTTTGAGGAGATATTGCCGTTAATGTCTCCCATGAATTGTTCCGGTGTATTGACCTCAACTTTCATGATCGGCTCAAGAATGACCGGCTTCGCACGCTTTGCGGCATCCTGAAACGCCTGACTTCCTGCAATTTTGAATGCCACTTCCGATGAGTCAACATCGTGATAACTTCCATCATAGAGCTCTGCCGAAATATCCACCATTTTATAACCCGCAACAATACCGCGCTCCATCGCTTCTTTGATACCTTTTCGCACAGCAGGGATATACTCCTGTGGCACAACTCCCCCCTTGATCGAGTCAATGAACTCGTATCCTTCTTCTCGCGTTACATTCTTTGGAGTATCCTCATCGGCATCCGGTTTTGGAAACGGCTTCAATCGAATTTTTACGTGACCATACTGACCGCGTCCACCTGACTGCTTTACATACTTACACTCAGCTTCTGACTCGTTCTTGATCGTTTCTTTATATGCCACCTGCGGTTTTCCGATATCCGCCTCAACGCTAAACTCTCTCTTCATTCGATCAACAATGATGTCGAGGTGAAGTTCTCCCATACCCGAGATGATCGTCTCAAGTGTCTCATCATCAGTTGAAACCTTAAAGGTCGGGTCTTCGTCTGAGAGCTTGGCAAGAGCAATGCCCATCTTTTCCTGATCGCCCTTGGTCTTTGGTTCGATACGAACCGAGACCACCGGTTCAGGAAACGTCATTTCTTCAAGAATGATCGGGTTGTCCTGGTCACACAGTGTGTGTCCGATCTTTGCCTCCTTCATTCCGACCATTGCGGCAATTTCTCCTGTTGAGACCTCTTCTACCTCCTCTCGTTTATCAGCCTGCAATCGGACAATTCGTCCCACACGCTCTTTCTTTCCCGTGATCACGTTATAAACATAGCTTCCGGCAGTTACTTTCCCCGAATACACACGGAAAAATGACAGTTGTCCGACAAATGGATCAGTTTGCAGTTTGAAGACAAGAGCTGAGAATGGTTCAGTTTCATCTGCTTTTCGTTCAAGTTCGTCTCCCGTATCAGGATGTGTCCCTTTTGCCGGCGGAAGGTCAAGTGGTGACGGCAAATAATCCACCACCGCATCAAGTACTTTTTGTACACCCTTGTTTTTCAACGCTGATCCACAAAGAACCGGAAAGATATCGTTTCCAATAACTGCTTTTCGAAGTGTTTTTTTCAAATCTTCAAGCGACGGCTCGTTTCCTTCAAGAAAGGCCTCCATCATCGTCTCGTCATGTTCGACGATACGTTCAACAAGTTCATCGTGGTACTTGTCAACATCAGCTTTAAGATTCTCCGGGACATCGATTTCTTTTACATCAATTCCCATTTCTCCTTCAAAAGCAAAAGCTTTCTTCTCAAGCACATCAACCACGCCGTCATGCCCGTCCTCCTCTCCAATCGGAATCTGAAGACGACAAGCTTTCTTTGAAAGACGATTTAGAATTGATTGATATGAACGCTCAAAACTTGCCCCTGTCCGGTCAAGTTTGTTGATGAAACAAAGACGCGGCACTGAGGCCTCTTCCGCGTAACGCCAGTTTGTTTCACTTTGTGGCTCTACGCCTGCAACACCATCAAAGACCACAACAGCACCGTCAAGCACGCGCATAGAGCGTTTCACTTCGGAAGTAAAGTCAATGTGTCCCGGCGTATCAATAATATTAAATCGAGTTGAGTTTTCGGGTGTTTTCTCCGCCCCTGTTTTGTACCACTGGCACGTGATAGCTGCGGCGGTGATCGTAATACCACGCTCACGCTCCTGATCCATCCAGTCAGTTACTGTCGCACCATCGTGCACTTCACCAATCTTGTGACTCATGCCGGTATAGAAAAGAATACGCTCCGATGTGGTCGTCTTCCCGGCATCAACGTGTGCAACGATACCAAAGTTTCGAGTTTTCTGTAGGTCTATACTCATAATAGTTTGATTCTTAGTACTTGGTTCCTGGTGCTTGAAAATATATAAACGCCGTAGCCAAGTCACTAAGCACCGGGTCACTGAGCTACTAATTAAAAAAGTTGGCTGGGCCAACAAGTGCCACTACTATATATGAAATAGATATGATATGCAATCACCCGCACAAACAACATATACGAATTTGAGGCACCATTCGTCTCTAATCTTTCTTCGAACATTCCACCTCTTCCGTGCCTGAATGTTTGTGATCAAATTGACACTACTCTACTTGCAGTATATAACCCTGTTAGAGAAGTTTACATATTGCAAGGGAGTACTCTGCTTATGAGTGCACAAACTCACAGAACGACCGATACCATGCCTCTTCTTGTTATGCTGGCAGGGCCGACAGGAAGCGGGAAAACCACCGCAAGAAGATTCCTGGAAGAAAAATACCAGGCATTTGGTGCTCGTTTCTCGGATACCCTTCGAGCAAAACTGAGGGCAGAAGGTGTCGAAGAAACAAAAGCGAACCTTCAGGAACGCTCTACAAAAGAACGGGAGCGTCACGGAGACACCTATCTCGCTCGATTGATGTACGACCATCTGCACGAGCACGATATGGCTGAGGAGTTCATGGTAGTCGAAGGAATACGCATGCCGCACGACGTCGAAATGTTGCGCACGTTTGCAAGAGAAACGTCTCGCGTGTTCATACCGATCTACATCGACGCTCCATCGAACGTCCGCTTTACAAGAAGAGACCTGCAACTGCACATGACAGGCCAGAACAGACCGAGTTGGGAAGAATTCGAAGAAAGTGAGCGAAACGAATGCGAAGCCCGGCTTGATGCGGTAAGAAGCATGTGTGATGTTGTTATCGAAAACAAGTGGATATTGCCAGAAGAAGGTTTTCTGAAAAGAATCGATGACGAGATTCGACCTTCCCTCTAAGCAAGACCACAAAACCCGGCGTCAAGGACGCCGGGTTTTCGTATGCAGTTGTTTATGAAAAAGTGATTAGGCTCTTTCTACCAAGCGAAGTGTGCGAATGCTCTGTTTGCCTCTGCCATTTTGTGTACGTTTTCTCTCTTCTTGGCTGCCTCCCCTTCATTTTTTGATGCAAGAATGATCTCATCTGCAAGTCGTTTTTCCATCGCACTTCCTTTGCCTGAACGCGCTGCCTGGATGATCCAGTTCATGGCAAGAAACTGCTTTCGTTCTTGTCGTACTTCTCGCGGCACCTGATAGTTTGCGCCACCAACTCGTCGTGATCGTACCTCCATATTGGGTCCAACGTTCTTGAGTGCTGTTTCAAAGAGTACCATCGGGTCGGTCTTTTCTTTTTCTTTGATGATATCAAAGGCATCGTAAACGACACGTCGAGCAGCCCACTTCTTGCCGTCAAGCATGACATAGTTAATGAACTTTGCCACGAGTAGTGAATCGTATCGTGTATCCGGTTCTGTATTAAAATTTCGCTTTACTTTTCGGCGCATGTCCTTGTTGCTTAGCTACCACCGCCTTTAGGCTTCTTTGTACCATATCGACTACGTCCTTTCTTTCGTCCTTCCACCCCTTCGGCATCAAGACGACCTCGTACAATAGTGTAACGAACCCCGATATCTTTCACACGACCTCCTCGTACAAGCACTACCGAGTGTTCCTGGAGGTTATGTTGCATGCCCGGAATGTATGCAGTGATCTCCATTTGATTGGTGAGACGAACGCGGGCAATTTTTCGAATTGCTGAGTTTGGTTTTCGCGGTGTTTTAGTTGTCACCTTCGTACACACACCTCGTTTAAACGGTGACGCGTAGAACATTGGTCTGTTTTTAAGCGTATTAAAGCCACGTTGAAGAGCCACGGTTTTTACTTTCCGCACTCGATTCTTTCTTTTTTTTCGTACCAATTGATTGATCGTTGGCATATCAACTAAAAAACCGCAACAATACGGTAGGCATAATGTACTATGAGTCCGTCAAAAAAGCAACAGTTTTGGGAGAATTTTAGCCTACCCGCACAGCATGGGAGAGATCTCGCAAATACCCGAGCCGGTGATAAGTGAAAATACAGAGACAAGTACGGCACTAAATGGTGCCCATAAAATACTAATGAACAAAAAGATGAATATAAAGGTAACGATGAAGCCATACTGCATAATACCCTGCATTAATCCCTCGTATTTGTACGCCATATTATAAGGTAAAAATGCTTTGAGCACCTTTGAACCGTCAAGCGGTGGAATTGGTATGAGATTGAAAATAGCAAGTAGTATGTTGATGAAAACAACATAGCCGGCAAGTTCAACAAAATCTGCCGGGAGACCGGAGCCGAAACGAATAAGCAACCCGAAAAAAAGAGCAATGAAGAGATTTGTCGCAGGGCCTGCTCCGGCAACAATGGCCTCGCCCCATTTCGCATTTCGCAAATTGAACGGATTATACGGCACGGGTTTAGCCCACCCGATCAGAAAATTTGCATTCGTAAGCACCAGTATCGCCGGGATGATCACCGAGCCGAGCGGATCAATGTGCTTTACGGGATTTAACGTAAGTCTTCCTGCAATGCGCGCAGTCGGGTCACCAAGCATCTGAGCGGCATAACCGTGTGATACTTCATGAATCACGACCGATAAAATCAGGACGAGAATAACGAATATAAGAAATGGATCCATAGATACTAATCTGTCAGATCAGAGATGCATCAGCTTATCATCAACTTGTGCTATTCCAAAAACCGTTGCATTCTGTCTGCATTATGATAGCATAGTGTCCAACATGTCAAAACAATGTGCAGTTACAGGTAAAAATTCCAAGGTTGCAGGACGATACAGCAACCGGACTCGTGCTACCGAATTCAATCCGTGCGGAAAGGTACGACGAAAGGCAAACCTCCAGAAAAAGAGGATCTTTGTTCCTGAACTCAACAAGACACTTACCCTGACGCTTTCAACAAAGGCAATTCGTACCATTAACAAAAATGGTGCTTATAAGACACTCAAAAAAGCAGGTATCATCTAATCTTGGCGCTTTGTAAGAGATGCACCGTCGGAGAGGAACAGTATGGTTCCTTTTTTTGTTTCTGAAATATTGATATGAAACGAGTCTAATGTATCGATCACCTCAGCGTGGGGATGTCCATACCAATTGCTGTCTCCGGCAGAGATCACTGCATACGTCGGAGCAACGGTTTGCACGAACAGCGCGTCACTTGATGTCTTTGACCCGTGATGTCCCACCTTGAGAACATCACTTTGAAGTTTTGTGCCATATTTTGCCACCAAGTATCGTTCAATGCTTTTGGGTATATCTCCGGTAAGAAGAAAAGAATGATGACCATACGTTACTTGCATTACGAGTGAAGCCGTATTCTTCTCAATTTCCGTAGCTACTCTGTCAGGAAAAAGAATGTCGAAGCGCACTCCATCAACAACAAATGACAAGGGACTGTTTACAACAATATGGCGCGACCCTTCATATTTCACCGATTCTTGAAGAGAATGGTATATACCACCGTCGTCTTCAACACTTGATTCAATGTATGTACCTACTTCAAAACGTTTGAATACATCCGGCAACCCGCCGATATGATCCTTGTCGGGATGTGTCGCTATCACGATGTCGATCGAACGATCATAAAATGGCATCACGCGATGCAGTTGTCGCAA
>JANQMM010000055.1 GCA_028280145.1 Minisyncoccota bacterium
TTTTGAACTCCCGCACCCTGTGATCCTTCGACACCCGGAAGAAGTACTATTGCCGGAAGTGCCCCGCGCATTACTCTTTCCATGTCCTCAGCCTCGATACCCGCGGCCAATGACTCAATGAGGATGATCGTCGCAAACTGTTCCCCGACCTGCCCCTCTACGTTTGCCTTCAGCCTGACCAATACTCTTAGAGCCTCCTCGCTATTCTCGGCACTAAAAGACGTTACCCCCAAGGCCTTGAACCCTGAAATGACTTGCTTTGGTCCTACGATCGCTACTTTATATCGGCTCATATCATGTGGCATGCAACGCCCTTAAAATTGCTCGTAATTCTCCTTCCGGCATACCTGTTTGCTTTGCGGTCGTGATCGCTTGTACGATCTGTGCATTGTTCTTTCGGCCATGAAAGAAAGAAAAGAGGGATGCCGGTGTAAAGACATCGAGACTTTCTTCCCGCAACCACTCCGTCACATAGTCATCTGCAAGTTTTTCGATGCGGTTGTAGTGGCCGGTCTTTCCCAGATGTTCGATCGCGGCGCTCCAGCGCTTCTCACCACCAAACCGCGAAAGAAGAGCGAGTATCTTTTCCTCGCTATCAAGTTGTTCTTTTTGATACGAGCCTCCCTTTACATACACATCGTATATCTCAATGCCGTCAATGTGTTTTGCTCGCAAAGTCGCCTTGATGTTGTAGAGGTCGATGAGCAATACTGCGTATCGCTTTACAAAAGGCTCGCGTACTTCCTCTGCGATCTCATACATAGCGTGAAAGTATCCTTCGGCCATAGCTCTATCAATGGCAATGATGCTTGATAGCTCCTCTGCTTCCCGCTTTGCACTTGCAAGATGATTGTTTACAACATTAAGCCTGTCTTCATCAAGTAGCCTCAAAAGCCTTTCCGGTTTAACTAGGCCCGTTTTGTAACACTGCCCAAGGATCACTTCGTCGGAGAGGCCGCGACTTCTACCCTTCAAAATGGTCTTTAGGTTATGAAAGTCATATTTGATCCAGAGGACATCGAGCACCCGAGGATTTGGGGCGATGGTAGTCAGGGTCTTTTTCGCATCCAGAACACTATAACTAAGTGCCCGAAAGACGTGTTCATTGCTTGAAGACAAAAAGCCTGCAAGATAAGTATCGTACAACGCTGTGCACACCTCATCTACGCTTTTCGCACTCACCAAAAGCTCTTTTTGATTCTCAGAGAGGAGCATCCGTTCCAGTGTCTTGGATCGTGTCCCCGCATACATGTAGTCACTTGCACTCATACACACGCTTTAATCAAACAACATATTCGCCACGGCGATCTCAAGTTCGTCTCGTTTCTTATCCATCAGCTTTTGAAATGAAAGGTCATATTCAAAACCCTCCCCCTCAATACGAAAGCCGCCCGCAATACCCCTGTCTTCTTTTATATCCGCATCAACCTTTGCTTTTGCAAAAACGCTCTTCGTCTCCTCATTTCGATCAACCGGTGCATAAACTACCACCTTCCCGAGATCACCCGAAATGCCTCCAAGAAGTGTTGCGATAACGCGTGTGTACTCGTCTGAAGAAAGTGATATGAGCCCTTCGTATGCCTTCTTAAATACGTTGTCAATAACGGCACGCTTTTTTGTATCAACATATTGCCTGCCGGCACGACGGGCATCTTCTCTGGTACGTTCCTCGTTTGCGGCAAGTCGACGTGCAACCCCGCTCTGATGCTCCGCCTGTAACTGCTCCTTTCTCCTATCAACATCGCGCTCAATGTTCTTCTTCGTATTTTCCGCATCAGAGAGAATAATCTTCGCTTGCGCTTCTGCATCCTGCTGTATCTTGTTTGTGATATCACTAAGTGACATAGTTTATACAATAGAAGTAAGAAGAATGAAGGTGATGAGCACACCAAAGATAGCCCATGTCTCAACCATTGCTGAAAGCACCATTGCTTTTGCAGTAAGACTTTCGTCTTTTGCAACCGTTGCAATACCCGCCGCAGACACACGGCCCTGGAAGATCGCCGATGCAAGCCCTGCAAGCCCGATCGGAATACCTGCGACCAAATACTGAAGACCGACACTCGTCGAGATCGTAACAGCCTCGGCCGCACCAAGAACTCCTGAAAAGTTCAGAATAAGAAATGCACCGACAAGACCATAAATTCCTTGTGAGCCGGGAAGTGCCTGAAGAAGAAGCACTTTACCGAACAGGTCGGGCTTCTCTGCCGTCACTCCCGCACCGGCCTGACCCGCATACCCCATGCCAATTGCCGAGCCTGCAAACCCAAGTACCGCTGAAATAACAGCACCGGTGAACACAAAGAACAATCCAAGTGTTGCTGGTTCGATTGTTTCCATACTAACGTTTACTACTGATAATGTGGTTCGACTAAGAGAACCGCATCAACACCCGCGCCCCCGGATGCTGATGCCGCACCCCTACTTGATGGCCACGTACCGCTCGTCGCGCTTGAATGGCTTAAAGGTTCGACCAGAGCCCTCGATGAACTTTCCGAAGAACTCAACAAACTGCAAACGAGCACTGTGAATGAATGCGCCGAGCACATTTACGGCCAAATTGAAAAGATGTCCCACCACCAGAATTGCAGCCATCAGAATGAAGCCGACATATGGCACATCTTTCACCATACCGGCGATAAGATTCACGGCAAATGCAAGTGCGCTTGTTGCAAGACCAAGGGCAAGCAGACGTGAATATGAAAGTATATCAGAAAGATATGAGATTGAATCATACAAACTGAACACTCCCTTAAAGAGTTTTCCAAACATGTTCTTCTCTTTTCTTCCCTGAGTGAGTATCAATGAGAATATAGCCGCATACACAACATATAAATATACGCTTGCAGAACCTGCAATGACCCCCACAGAAGCGCTCCCCCACAAGATAAGTGAGAGGAAAAGGAATATCCATGGCCCCTGATCGAGCACTCCGCCCCAAAGGTCGCCATTCTTTGCTTCACGAACTATTTTCAATACAAGGCCTGCCAAGATCTGTACAACGCCAAGTGCAAGTGCAAGATAAAAAACGGGGATCGGGTTGCTGATCGGATCAAACGCCTGCAAGTTCTGAATAAACGTCGGCATTTTTGACATGTCCACTCCCAAATAGCCTCCAAAGAAAAGACCGACAATAGCTGAAGCAATGCCGCCAAACATGAAGAGTTTCAAGAACGGTTTCATTTCCTTCGGCACGCGGTAGAACAGCAGACCAAAAGCTGTTACCAAGAAAAGAAGGATGCCATAGCCGACATCAGTAAGCGAGAGACCGAAAAAAATAAAGAAGAAACCCGCAAGGAAAAGCGTTGGGTCAAGGTCTTTCGGGCCGGGAAGGCCGTAGAGGCGAGTGACCGATTCAAAGGGCTTGATGAGTGCATTGTTTTCAATCTCAACCGGAGGAACCTCCCCTTCTTTCACACCCACATCCTCGATTGCATAGAGCTCCGTTTTGTTCTGGATGACATCTTCTATGTCCTCGCGTTTTTTCTTCGGGTACCATGCTTCAAACACAATGACCTCTTTGCTCTGATGCGCCCGTGTGAGCAGATTATGTTTGTTCTTCCGCCAGAACATATAGTCACCCACCATCTTCAGTTTGGGCAGATCAACAACAAGTTCTTGCGCCTTTCCATCAATGTCTGCAAGGGTTGCCCGTGCCTTGATCAGGGCGCGGCCAATACGTTCAAGCTCTTCCTCCGGGGTGCCGCGCCGCATGGGAAGCTCCACCAGTTCTACTTCATACTCACCAAAAAGCCCCGCAACTTCTGTTGCATGAGCCTTCATACACGAAAAGACATATCGATCCTCGCTTACATGCGCAACACGAAACGGAAAGTCACGCTTTTCAAGCTCTTTTGTAAATGCGCCACTTCGCTCTTCGGGTATGCGAAGAAAGAATGTTTTTGTATGTTCCGTTTCTCTCGGCACACCAAGAGACAGGTCCAGTGTGCGCCAACCAAGAAGAAGTTCTTGCTCATTTTCCAGGTCTTTTATCTTATTCGTTGTGTCGCTTAGGTCTTTTTGCAGTGTCTGCACAGTATCGATAATGTCATTGTAGTAAAAGCTCTTTACTGTCTCGTAGAGCTCGGTTCCGGTTACCGGAACACGACTGCCTTCAAAGATACTCTGCAATTTTCCGTTTGTGGGTGCATACCCGTCTAAGAATTCGATTGCCTGGTCAAGACGAGAGCTTACATAGTTAAATTCGTAGGAGGTCTTTGTGCCGCGTTCAAGTTCGCCACTCTTACCGCTCACATCCGTAAACTCAAGCGCGCCCAGTTTTTGCAACGCACGAAGCACCGGAACCGCATCAGAGCGGTGAAGAAACAATCTCATTTTGTCCATTAAGACCAAGGCCATGTTAGAGGAGAGATCTCAGGACCAGCTCGATCGCATCTTTTTCTTTTGAAAGTGCTTTTGTGGTCGCTGATTCGGCCTCGACCTTTTCCGCTTGGAGCACTTCTGAATAGACCCTCTCGAGATTTTCTTTCTGAGCGTCTACCGCTTTTTGCTCTTCGCTTTTCAGTGATTGCTCAAATTCTACAATGCTCTTTTCAGCATCACCTTCTGCCTGTTCCAGCATGTCTTTTGAAGCAGTTTCGGCATCCAAGATGATCCGTTTTGCCTCCTCTTCACTCTTCACTATTTCATTCAAAAAAGCCATATTCTTAGCGGTTTTTCTCAAGAAAAATACGCACAGACTATAGCACTCTGAAAGCTCAAAAGCAAGGAAATATGGGGATATTTTAGAGGCAAAAAGCCTTGCTTGAGCGAAATAGGTCAAGCGAGGCTGTTGCGTCGGTTAAGCCGGCGTTAAGTTACAAATGAGAGTTCGTTTAAAAAGCAAAGTCGCTAGTCGAAAATCAATCTCGAGCGAGCAGGGTCATTGTTTGCTCGAGTTGTTTCGATGTCTATTGAACAATGTGCTCAGATAAGCAATGAGCAGATAGAGAATGACCGCGTTGACTGCGATGAACACAAAATACCAGACCTGTGAATCGGAGAACCAATTGGGATTCAGCAGGAATGGCCACGGAAAGGTTGGGATGATGAGTACATATCCGCATCCCCACCCGTGGCACGACAACTCTTTGATGAATAAGAATAGTGAAACGACCAGATAAAGACCGGATACCAGCATGGCTAGTTTTGAAAATTTCATACATTGATTATATCAAATGATCCCAGTCTTCGGCGAGAGCATCTTCTTCATGAACTACTTCTTCCAGTCCTCAATAATAAGCTTTTTACCACTTAGACGAACGGTTATCTTCTGCCCCTTCCGCCACTTGAGTTTTCGGATGAAGTCTATAGGAAGTGTCACGCCGATACTTTTGCCGAGTCTTATAAGTTTTCGCGTGTTTTTGTCTTCAAGTCTTCTCCGTGGCATAGCAGATGAGGTTATATATAAATATATATTTAAATATAACCTATTTTGAGGTGATTTTGCTCCCTATACAAAAATGAATTGACATGTCTTGATCGCTTGCCTTATCATTTCTTTAGAGACTTTTTCAGGAGACAAGCAATGCATCCGATTACGATAAACTTGGCCGAAGTAGATGACCAGACGGAGAGCTTTGTGTTTAGCAAAGATACTCCTGATTGTCTGAAAGTAACACTCATTTGGGGCTTTCTCGACCTACTCAGAAATGCCATGAAGGAATTCTCTGAGGCCAGCGTCCACGTCCAACTTGCGCTCGTGCGTAAGTTCCGCAAATGGAAATCGTATCTCATGTCGACCTTTGATGTGGTCTATGAGAAAGATATCGAATAAGAAAACGTCAGGAGATTGAACCAGATTGAAAATACCCAGGATTGCCTGGGTATTCCCTTTTCATGACCCTTAATTCCCCTCGCACAGAGCTTACACCCAATCTAAGAAAATGGTGGCAAGCCAGCTTATTTGATGTCTCTATCAGCTTTTATATCTTTAATCGCGTATTTCTTGTTTAGGGCGATCTTATTCATTATGGCGTTTGCCGCCCAACCAATAAACGCAAGAATCGCAAAGTAAAATACACCGGTGAGTGTGAGCGAAGGCAACTCAGTTCTTGCAAACAAACCAAGAAGTGTGCCTCCAACACCCATGGATGTAACAACAGTGAGGTTCTTTATTGAGTTATTGGTTGCTTTTCCTTGCAGGTCTGCAAAGACACTGGCGGCTGAGCTAACATATACTTTTGTCATTCCCCATATCTCTTTTACATAAGCAAGAGTGTCATCAAGCGTTTCGTGCTTGAATTGTAATACATCAGCAAACTTTTCAAGGTTTGGGTTGCTCTTAACTACCGCTCCCCGAGTGCTTATATACGCTCCCATTTGATTGATACGAGTATCAATCATGCTTATGGTCTTTTGATACCCTTCAATCTTGGTCTTAAATGCGCCGACATCCTTACCCTTGATCTCACCACGCTCTTTTACCTCTGCTATGTTTTCCCAGATAATCCTATGTAAATTGAGATACCTGTGCATTTGGCCCTTGAACTCTCGTATAAAGATTTGTTCTTCCACGAATTGTTCAATGGTTTCAATATCCTCTCCTTTGGAGTTTATGATATAAAGCGTGTCTCCACGAAAGATATCAAAAGTATCCTTTCTGATCTCAAAACGTTTCCCTTGATCGAACTCGGCCAACAAACCGTTTACATCTTCATCTGAAGCATGTTCCAGTACAACAAAATAGGGGTATATAGTTTTGATGTTGGCAAGTTCCTTAGGAATTGGCGCCCCAAGACTGAACACGTAACCTATGCCGGCAGACAATTCGTTCTCGTAGTATGAAGTAAGCAATTTTATATCGTCCTTAATACCTCCCTCAGGGTCTCTGCCGACAAGAATGAGTCCGTCCTCATATATCTTGATCGTTATTCCGTCAGTGGTTCTGGCGTTTATATACTCCAAACCGCTACGCAGGTCCTCAACACTTTCAAGGCGTAGTTTATCTCGAAGTTCTTTTAGTTTTTGTTTATCCAGATTGAGGGGCGACTCACCCTCAGTCATGAAATCATAGATCTCCGAAAGATGCAGAGTCGTTCTCTGAAACCAACTCCCGATATATAGTCTCTTTACGTTTACCATAGGAACATTATAGCTTACAAAGATACTCGACAAAGGCAGTATTCAACACCACAACCAATCATCGCTCTCATGCTTTGTGCTGTGGAAAGTTCAAGAACACGAAGCGGTAATGATATGCATGTTATTGACAAGCAGCGGAAAGGATTGCTCTCCTCGAGGAATAAGAAAGATCGCAAGGGAACGAAAAAGCGACGCGTTGCGTCGTTTTTTCTATGCATGACCCTAATTGTACAGGATTGGAATCAGTTGAGTGAACATATGCTTATATACAAGCAATTTTCTGTGTGAATCGAGAAAATGGCCCGTTTGGGCCATTAACTACTTCTTTTTTATATATGTCATTTTACTACTTTTGTCTTTTTTAGAATCTCTCTATATTTTGTCTTCCTATTATATAGTGAAAAAATTTGCCAGTCGAGTATCTCTTCTTCTTTAATTTTCTTCTTTTTAATCAAAGTCTCTAAAAGCTTATAGAAATCTTTATCTTGACCTTTAAGAGCAAATAGGGCTAATTGGAAATCAGATTCAGGTTCAATCAAACTCCAATCGTGTTTATCTAATTCTTTCTCTATTTTTCGAGCTGTTTTACCTTGTTTTTTTAAACCAATGCAATAATTTACAATTATCATTTTCTGATTCAAATCATCCAACTCCAACTCATCTGCTAGCTTGTATATCTCATTAACGTAATCAAATTGATCTATTTTAAGTAGCTCATGCATTACATCGTTCATTATGTATGACCCACCAGTCACATTTTTTTCAGGAAATTTTAGTTGTGCTGACTGTAGTATTACTCCACAAAAGAAGAGGGCTGTAGCGAGCGCATCGTGTAAGTAGTCTTTATTTAGGTGAATACTATCTCCTACTTTAACTTTTGTTTTATCAGAGTACTTTTTGGAGTACTCGCTATCCGCTTGACAGGAGTTGTGGACAATTAGATTCCTAATTTTTATCAATTTGTAGAATTTGTTTACGTGTTCTGTTTTTTGTGGAACAACCAACTCCAATTCATCTTTCAAGATTTTTAATCTACTTTGGACGCCCTCTCTTAGAAGTATTTGATCAATCTCTCGACTAATCATATGATCCAAAGCATTTTTAACACTGTCTTGTTTCTTTAGCTCCCCATAACTTATGGTTCTATTTTCTGAAGACAGTCTTTCAGGATTTCTTTCATAATAATTTCTTAGTACTTGTCCGAAAACAAAATCAATTACAGAAACAGTTGAAGTTATAGTATTGCGACTAAATAACATTTCTTGAGCTGGATGTTTTTTCTGTAGCCGGACCAGAGATTTC
This sequence comes from Minisyncoccota bacterium, assembly GCA_028280145.1. Taxonomy (GTDB): domain Bacteria; phylum Patescibacteriota; class Minisyncoccia; order Phycocordibacterales; family JACZSL01; genus JANQMM01. The sequence goes on from JANQMM010000055.1 coordinate 8,386, forward strand.
ATATCTTTATAGGTAGGCGTCCTTTTTTGTTTTACAATTTTTTTGTATATAGACTTCCTTTCCTCGTTGTATTTCTTGTCATATTTGCTCGCAAAACCTCCAACAGTTTCAACAGAAACCTGTCTGAGTTCAATGTTTTTGCATAGATAGCGATATAGACTTTCAAATGTATTAATCCTTATTTTTCTCTTCTTTTTTCTAGCTTTTTTTGCCGCCATTGCATAGACATTACGCCTTTTTGTGGTCATATGCAAGTAAAAATATTTTCGGAGATACGGCGACACAGCTCCTCATCTCCGCCACGCGGAGCTTCACATCGCTTGGTAAAGCGGTGTGAAGTGGCGGAACTGTGGAGCCGTTGACGTCATGTTTATCCATGTAATTTGGTGACCCTACGGGGAATGGCGTCGGGTCGCTAAGCTGAAAAACCTTACGAT
>JANQMM010000005.1 GCA_028280145.1 Minisyncoccota bacterium
AGTGAAATCTTTGCGCCACAGTCCTTGAGAAGCTTGCGTACATACTCGGCAGTGTAGTCGCCGTCAGGGTTTGCGCTCATTGCGAGAATGATCTCATCAAAAAAGCTATCATCGACGTATTTCCGGAGCTCTTTCGAGCGGATGCGTTTGTGTGGTTCTTCATCGAGGATAGGGACTGTGCCGCCAAGAACGAAGTATAGCCCGTCGTAGACACCGCTTCGCTCAATGTTATCAAGATCAACATCCTTTTCGACAACCATGAGCAGGTTCGCGTTCCTGTTCTTTCCGACGCAAATACTACATATACTCTCTCCTTGTGAGGCGGTAAAGTAACGGTGGCATTTGCTACAGCGGGTTATGTCTTTATCAAGGTCGCGTAGCAGATTGGCAAGTTCAGTATGAAAACTCTTTGGCTGTGTCAGCAAAAAAAAGACAAATCGTTTTGCCTGTCGCGGGCCGATACCGGGGAAACGGCCAAAACTTTCAATAAGTTGCTGAATGCGATTCATGGATCAGGCGATCAGAAGTCGTCGGCGGCGGTCTGGAAATCGCTATATTCTGATTTGTCGATACTAAGGAACGTTGCCCGCTTTTCGTCAAAATAGAGCTCGATCATGCCGGTCGGACCATTTCGATGCTTCTCAATAAGGATCTCGGCAATGTTCGGTTTATCCGACGTCTCGTTCATTTTATCGTCGCGATGGATGAACATAACCACATCGGCATCCTGTTCAATGGAGCCCGAGTCGCGAAGATCAGAAAGGCGGGGTTTGCCGCGGCGTTGTTCAACTGCTCGCGAGAGTTGTGAGAGTGCAAGTACGGGCACATCAAGTTCGCGCGCCATATGCTTGAGCGAGCGGGATATTTCGGTCACTTGTTGCACGAGATTGTCTGAAGCTTTGGTGTTTGTGGGACTCATGAGCTGAAGGTAGTCGACGATAATAAGACCAAGACCGTGTTCGCTTTTGAGTCGTCGCGCAACCGAGCGCATTTTCAGTATGTTTGTGCCGGGCTGGTCGTCAATGTAGATTGGTGCTTTTGAAAGAGTGTCGAGTGATTCTCGAATGCGTGCAAAATCATCCTCGTCTTTCAATTTTCCGGTACGAAGTTTCCACGCATCAACACGACTTTCTGAGGCGAGCATACGATCAACAAGTTGTTGAGAGCTCATTTCAAGAGAAAAGATACCGACCGGGACATCATACTTTGTCGCTGTTTGCCGAGCGATGTCTAAGGCAAAGGCTGTCTTACCCATTGAGGGTCGTGCGGCCAAGATGATCAGGTCTGATTTTTGAAATCCTGCAAGAACATTATCAAGTGCTTGGAAGCCTGAGCGAATACCGCGTATTTCTTCTTCTGAATTATGCAGATGGTCAATACGATCCCACGCGTCATCAAGTGATTGGCCAATTGAGGTGAATTTATGCACGCCGGGCGAATTGGTCACCTCGTAGATTTTTTTCTCTGCAGTGTCGAGTGTTTGCTCGACGTCGGCATCTTCTTCATATCCCATCTCAGAGATTTCATCACCCACCTCGATCAAACTGCGAAGCGTTGCTTTTTTCTGAACAATGTGGGCGTAGTGCGACGCGTTTGCGGCAGAAGGTACGCCATTTACTAGCTCAGCGAGATAGCTTGAACCACCTACCTGGTCGAGTGATTTTTTCTCTTTGAGACGTGTTGAAAGTGAAAGAAGGTCGATCGGCTCGTTGCGGGTGTGTAGTTCGAGCATTGCAGTAAATATGATGCGATGCTTTTCCGCGTAAAAGGAATCAGGGGCAATGGTATCACTTATGTCGTGAAGCGCTTCGGGTTTGATCATGACTGCTCCAAGAAGTGCTTTTTCTGATTCAATATTTTGAGGCGGGACTCGGAGATTGTCTTTCTTTGGCATGCGGATATTGTACCACTAAAAAAAGGAGTCCCCGAAAAATGATAGCCTGTGGAGAAAGGGGATAGTTTTTGCATTGTTAAATCACTGGCACATTGTATAATGCAAGTGAAAGAGGTAGGGGGTCGCTGACAGACCAGGTTATGGGTAAGGCTCTTGAGCCGAGGGTAGTCAGGCCCAGTCTGTGAATTGTGTGTCGAGAGGCACCCTGGAGATATCGCATAGCCCGTCCCAGAAGATACTGGGTCCCGCCTCTGTACCACGACGCCGGCGCGGTTGCGCCGGCGTTTTTCAATTGTTCTTGTGTATAGTGTATAGGATCTTTTCTATCCCTTCTTCTTCACTGTTGCGCCATCAGCCGCGTCTATCACTTCGTATCCTTTTTGCTCGATCTCGTCTCGAAGGGTATCTGCGCGTTCAAAGTTCTTTTCATTTCGGGCGTATTCACGTTCTTTAAGAAGTGTTTGTATCTCTTCCGGTATCTCGGATACCTTGAGTTTTTTCTCTCCGGAGAGGTTTTCGAGTAACTTTGTATTTGCTTCCGCAAACCCAAGACCAAGCACCCGATCAAAGTCGAGAAATGTAGATCGGATATCCTCTTTTTTTGCCCCCTCATCCTTCATGATGTCGTGAAGGAGAGCGATCGCTTTTGGCGTATCAAGGTCGTCATTTACAAATGTCTGAAATTGTTTCTGATATTTAGGAACAACTGTGCCATTTTTGTGACCAAGCTTTTCGACAAAGTAACGCATTAGTTTAAAGTAAGCCTGGTGCGCCCCCTCCAAAGCATCCCAGGTAAAGTTAATCTGTGTACTGTAATGAGAGGTGAGCAGTAAATATCTAAAGGAAAGGGGAGAGAAGCCACGATCAACTATCTGTCGCAAATACACACAACGGCCGGCTGACTTTGAGATCTTTGCTCCTTCAAGCTTTAAGTGTGCGTTGTGGAGCCAGTACTTTACGTATTGTGCACCTGTCACGGTCTCGGATTGCGCAATTTCATTATTGTGGTGTATCGGAACATGCTCAATTCCCCCTGTGTGTATATCGAGACGCTTCCCGAGGTATTTCATGGCCATTGCGCTACATTCGATATGCCAACCCGGAAACCCCACCCCCCACGGCGACTCCCATTCCTGTTGTCGCTTCTCGTCCTGTGGCGAGAATTTCCAGAGCGCGAAATCCGTCGGATGCAATTTCTCAGTGTTCTTGCCGATGCGGGCACCTTCCTCAAGTCCTTCGAGGTGAATGTTGCCGAGCTTTCCATAATCTCGAAATTTTGAAGTATCGAAATAAACGCCGTCACTTGTCTTGTATGTATACCCCTTTTCTTCAAGTGTTTTAATGAAGGCAATTTGTTCCGCAATATGCTCGCTTGCCTTAGGGAATGGGTTTTCCGGATTACGGGCATTCAGAGACTCGAGGTCGTGAAAAAATTGTGTGGACACGCGTGCCACCACATCACCAACTTGTGCACCTTCTTCGCGCGCTTTTTTTTCGACCTTGTCTTCTCCCTGGTCAGCATCACCTTCGTTTTCTCCGGTAAGGTGACCGACGTCGGTGATGTTCATGATCTGCTTTACCTTAT
>JANQMM010000020.1 GCA_028280145.1 Minisyncoccota bacterium
GTCGTTCAAGACGGACCAAACGGGTGGAAAATAAACAGAAAAGCAAAATATACTTATGATAAATCACTAAAGGGCTGGGAGGTTTTTGATTTGAAATAACTATGCCACCGCAAGAAGAAAATAATCTGATACCGATTGACGTTCCAAAGACTGACTTTGAGCAGTTTCTCAATGATGAGCGCAATAGAAGAATCTTTTTCTCGGGAAAATTTGGTATTGGTAAGACATTCTTTCTCAAAGAGTTTTTTAAGGCACATAAAGAAAAGATCGATGTTTATCATCTTTTTCCTGTACGCTATCAAATATCAAGCAACGAAAACGTGGTTGAGCTTTTGAAGTACGACATTCTCGTTGAACTCCTGAAACAACATCCCGACGCATTCAAAAATGCAGAAAGCAAGGGTTTGAAAGGATCGGTCAAGCTCTTTGCCGCTTTCTGTAAAGACCGTGGTTTGATAAATCGTTTTCTCAAATCTGCTGTTGAGACGGGAGAAGGTGTACTTGCGCTTTCACCTGACCCACTCTTTCAAGCACTTGGTAAATTAGGGCGACCACTCAATGATTTACTTGCTCTCGACAAAGAATTTCAGGAGTTCAAAAAAGAATATCTTTCGGGTGAAAAAGGAGCTGTTGAAAAATTTCTTAAAGAAATATCGGCTGAGAATGATTCGGTAGCTACTGATTACATCAGCCACTTGTTGTATGAAAAAATTGAGACGCTCAAAGGAGACAAAAGAAGTGTTTTGATTTTGGATGATTTTGACCGTATTGATCCGGAACACATTTTTAGAATCCTAAACATTCTCTCTGCTCATATGGAAGGTGACGAGGAAAATAAATTCGGGTTTGATCACATAATCATTGTTGGCGACATAGATAATATACGAAGCATCTTTCATCACAAGTATGGTGAAAAAACCGAGTTTTGGGGATACTTCGACAAATTCTTTACTGTTCGTCCTTACATCTTCAATAACGATAAAGCCATTGCCGAAAGGATTCCTCACCTCCTTCAACAGATCAAGTATGAAGACGAGGGTCTGAAAGATGCCATCGGAGAAGGTGGCATCGTCAAGCACCTACTAGAAGAAGTGTTGAGTGAAGCTTTTGTAATTAAAGAGATGAGTGTACGTCAATTATACAAACCAATTAACCATTCTTTTCCCGAGGTTAAGAAGGGTGCATTTTATCGAGATCATTTTTCCGATCAAAGAAATCAATGTATTGATATAGGTATCAAACTACTTATCGCACTTTACGGAAACAAAGAACACTTTTTGGAAATCTTAACTAAAATCAGAGACAACTCATCTACTACTCCACACGAGGGTAGGCAATGGTTGTATGCTGAGTATGCAAACTCAATGTTAAAACGAATGATAAAAACAGAAGTCGATTCCAAGCACTCTTGGCTTGATACATATACCGTTCATGCAACGCAAGACACAAACGGATCAGGCATGAATTTTTACCTTGACGGCAATGCGAAAGCAAACGCTCGCTTCTTTTATGACACTTTGACTGAGTATGTGAAAAGATCAAAGTATGAAAAACAAAACTATCGTGATTACGAACGATAATAAAAAGGACCACTCGCAATTCATAATGATATGGAAGACATATTACACATACTAACGGCAGGTTTTTCTTTACTTGGTGGTTTAGCATTTGCACGAGGTTTTTTCATTTCCAAAAAGAAAGCCCTAGAACTTGGAGTATCAAGATGGAGTGGATCAACTGACGAAGAAAATCTTAAACTTCCGGCTGTAAAAGACAGAATTGAGCAACGTAAATATGGAGTTATCGGTGCCATCTTCATGTTTTTGGCATTCGCGTGCCAGATGATTGAGATTGTTTGGTTCTAGTTTGTGATTCAAGGGAGCCAACCCCGTCCGCTTCGCGGACGGGGTTCGTGCGCGCACGGGAGTCTGCAAAGACGTGGGCGGGGCAAGCACATACAGGCAGCGCCTCGGGCTATTTCCGCTAGGAAGCGTCCAGGGCTAAAGGACGAGCGCCGTCTCTGTCTTGCAATACTGAACTTTAGCAGCGGAAGCGACACCACAGAAGCTGTATTGAAAACTAAAAGAGGGGGTTGGCGAGGGCGGACTCCGAAGGCATGTCAAAGCGCTGAACCAACTCAAAACGTACCCCGTTTATCTGTACGGCACCGTAACTGTTGTACGACCTCTGCGAGGAGGAGCCCGAAGCTGGGGGAGAAAATCGTTTTCTCCCCCAAACTGTGTGTCGCCCGAGCAAGCGTCCCGCAGGGCGCATTTGCGAGGAATAGCGACACTCCAAGGCATCTAGGCGCTCGTAGCCCTAGCGGAAATAGCCCGAGGCGGATGCCGAGGGTGCCATCCCTTTAGCCTCTGGACAACCACTAGCGAGAAAATACAGCACGAGGCTCCGCATTGGGCGAATGCCCCTTCTTCCACCTTAGTGGAAGCCGACCGAAGCCCCACCATACCGCTCTTCCATTCTTTCTTTTTTGGCGGGGG
>JANQMM010000024.1 GCA_028280145.1 Minisyncoccota bacterium
TAACATGCTCAATAGGGATATACATTTACGAGAGGACATGTTCTCTCCCGACTGTGAACAGAAAGCGCTTCGGGAAGGATACGGCGACGGATTGCTTCAGGCAGGAGAGGAAGATGAAAATGTCGTGGCGCTCTGCGCGGATCTTACCGGCTCAACCAAGACTGATAAATTTGCAAAAGCGTTTCCTGATCGATTTGTTCAGGTGGGAATTGGCGAGCAATCCATGGCATCTGTTGCTTCTGGTCTGGCGGCAATGGGAAAGATTCCGTTCATTGCAAGTTACGCCATGTTCTCACCCGGACGAAACTGGGAACAGGTTCGTACGACCATTTGTTATAACAATGTGGGTGTCAAGATCGCAGGCTCCCATGCAGGGGTCTCGGTTGGACCCGATGGCGGAACGCATCAAGCGATTGAGGATATTGCGATTACACGGGTCATTCCGCGTATGCACGTACTTACTCCGTGTGATGTGGTGGAGGCCAAAAAGGCGACACTTGCGGCAGCAAAACATAAAGGAGCTTTTTACATCAGATACGCAAAAGAGAACACACCGGTCATGACGACCGAAGAGACTCCATTTGAGATAGGAAAGGCAAACGTTATGTGGGAGAGCAATGATCCGCAAGTGGCGCTGATCGGTTGTGGTACGGCAATGCATGCAACTATGGTTGCCGCAAAACAGCTTGCAGACGAAGGTATTGGCGCAATCGTGCTTAACAACGCTTCGATTAAACCGATGGATATTGAAAAAGTTATCGCTGTTGCCAGGCGAGCAGAGGCAGTTGTTACCGCAGAGAGCCATCAAATTCTCGGAGGCATGGGTTCGGCCGTGGCAGAAGTACTTGCTCAGAATCACCCGGTCCCACAGGAGCTCATTGGTGTACACGATGACTTTGGTCAATCAGGAGCACCGGAAGAACTTCTTGCACACTATCATATAGACGCGCCATCAATTGTAACTGCAGCAAAGAAAGCAATTTCGCGCAAATAGGTATTTTTGAAATTAAGAGGTATTTTTAGGCAACCTTTTTGCTTTACAGAAACGGTCGCTTTTCAAGTCACACTATTTTTTAAGATAGGCCGTTGATAACTGATACGTACCGGAACTATCGCTCTGGTATTATGAATAACATGTTTTGGAAGCAAAATGTAAACAGTATAATCGCACTTGCAGGTGTTGCCGCAGTCGGAATCGGGGCAGCATACATCATTATACGCGTTGCAAGCGCAACCGAGTTTTCATACGTCTCAACAAATGAGTCATATATCTTCAAAGCCGAGATCCACAAGGATGGCGGCATTGACGTCTCTCTTGAAGAAGAATAAGAGGGATTGGTTCAATGAGGCATGACTAAGAAAGCACAGCACATAATCACATTTCTATTCCTGGTTGCTATAGTGCTGTTTGTCGGGATCAAACTCTTTGATGAATTGAATACCTTACCACTTCAGATCGAGAACGCTATGACTATTGCGGTATTTGTTCTCATGGTCTCGTTTCTGGTGTTGCACATCGCACACACACGACGCGCCGCTGAGATCGCAAAAGCATTTCAGCAAGTTGATGTGTTAAAACAAGAATTCATCGCAATGGCTGGCTCTGAGATGAGAACTCCTATTACAAATATCCGTGCGTACGTTGAATTATTGCGCACTTCAGGTGGCGAGTTGACCCAAGAACAAAAAGATCTTGCGCGCAAGATCGAAAACGCGTCGGGAAATTTGAAAGATCTTGTCTCGGACATGGTTGAGAGTACTGAGCTGGAGCGTGACAGTATCACGTTTGAATACACTGATTTTGACATTGAGACATTAGTAAGTGAGGTGGTGGAAGCCTTCACGCCTATCGCTCGAGAAAAGGGGCTACAGGTTTCAAAGGAGGGACTCAAGGAGCTGGTGGTGCACAGCGACCGGGTAAAGGTTCGGCGCGCTTTGGTGAATCTTGTTTCAAATGCGATCAAGTATACACCAAAAGGGAGCGTGATCGTATCCTACCTGGAAGAGGGTGACCATGTGGAAATTCATGTTCGTGATTCAGGCATTGGTATCTCCGAGGAAGACCTGAAAAAGCTTTTTCAGAAGTTCTATCGGATAAAGTCCAAAGAAACGGAAACAATTCCCGGCACTGGTTTGGGATTATGGCTTACCCGTGCCATAATACGGAAACTTGGCGGCAATGTTGAGGTAATAAGCACCAAAGGAGTAGGAACAACATTCATTATCTCCCTGCCTGTTACAAGGCCAGCCACGTAAAACTATAATGGAAAAAGCACTTGAAATAACTGACCTTCGGAAGGTCTATGATACGGGGACTGTCGCTGTTGATGGCGTTTCTTTGTCTGTGGGGAAAGGGGAGTTTTTTGGTTTTCTTGGCCCGAATGGGGCAGGTAAGACAACGACAATACATTGCATTACGGGCGTGAACCGGATCACTGAAGGGGTGATCAAGGTTTCGGGCACAGATGTTGTCAAGGAATATCGCGAAGCGCGCACGAAAGTGGGGATTGCACCGCAGGAATTCAATATTGATATTTTCGGAAAGGTTGGGAAACTCCTCGACTATATGGGCGGGTACTACGGTATGCGAAAGGAGGAACGGGAAAAACGTGTTAACGCACTACTTGAACAGTTTGAAATGATCGAATATAAAAATACCGCATTCCAACACCTCTCGGGGGGATACAAGAGGCGTGTTATGCTTGCCCGCGCGCTTGTACATGATCCGGATCTCTTGATTCTTGATGAACCGACAGCAGGGGTAGACGTGGAGTTGCGACATGATCTCTGGCGGTTTCTGCAGGCTTTGAACAAAGCGGGAAAAACAATCATTTTGACCTCTCACTATCTTGAAGAGGTGCAGCTCCTTTGTAGTCGTATTGGCATCATCAATAAAGGGAAACTGGTTGCTCTTGGAAGTAAAGAAGAATTCACAAAAGGAGGCAAAAGTCTTGAGGAACATTATTTGGAGATCGCAAAAAGCAACAAGTAAATTTCTATGATCGAGATAAAAGGACTCAACAGAATAGGGCTCTATACACTCATACGAAGAGAGATCGAGCGCATTTTGCGCATTTCCATCCAGACATTTGCGGCACCTCTCATCTCAGCGACGTTGTTCATCTTTATCTTTGGATACATTCTGGGAAGCAGGATCGATGAAATCGCAGGTATCTCGTACATCCAATTTGTCTTTCCGGGGATTCTTTTGATGAGCGTTCTTTCAAGCGCGTTTGAACATACCGCAAGTGCTGTATACATGGGCAGATGGATCAAGAGCATTGAAGAGATGTTAGTGGCACCATTTTCCTATATTGAAATGATACTCGGATTTGTACTTTCTGCCGTTATTCGGGCTCTTTTGATCGGGACCGGTATTTTGGTCATCGGACTGTTCTTTGGTGCGGTACAGATCACGCATCCGTTTCTTTTTATTCTCTATGCGGTATTAGTTGCGACCATCTTTGCGCTTATCGGAATTCTGGTAGGACTCTGGGCGAAAAGTTTTGAACAACTCGGTCTCCTGAACGTCTTTGTTATCATGCCACTTTCTTTCCTTGGCGGTATGTTCTACTCACTGGAATTTCTAAACGAAACAGTGCGCACCATCACGATCCTCAATCCGATCTTCTATTTCATTGATGGGATGCGATATGCTACCGTAGGCTATCACGAATCGAATTTGTTTATTGGAGCACTACTTATCTTTGGTTTTGTGGCGACACTCGGAAGTCTTGTGATCTATCTCTTTAAAAAAGGTTGGCGGATTCGTGCCTAACGATTAATTATGGTGCTTAAAGAAGGTGCTATATACGAGCACGTGAAAACAGGGAAGCAGTATAAATTGCTCATACTTGCAAAAGATGTACACACACTCGAAGAGCTTGTGGTATATGAGGCGCTGTATGATAACACCGTTTCAAAAACATGGGTTCGCTCTAAAGAAGAATTCTTAGGAGAGGCAAAAAGTGTTGACGGCACGTTTCACCCACGATTCAAACTCATTGACTAATCATTTCCAAGGCTGTATAACGGGTCCATCCTAAACAAAATGGAAGGAGTTCTTTATGGGAAATCTGGCCAGATTTCGACAAGGTGACGGCTTTGGGGAATCGAGTTCTTCAGTCTGCAATAACCGAAAAGCTCTTGATAGAAAAAGAAAAAGAAAAAGAAGAAACGAGAAACGCAAGGGACTTCTCGAAGTCGCCGCTAATCGTGGAATCTTCATTGGCGCTCATCTGCAATCATTGGCATTGCAGTGTGAAGACCTCTGTGCTGAGGCGAGACGCAAGGAAGAAGAAAGGCGTCGCAACTGGAGACTCAGCAGTTTCGGAAGCGTACCAAGCTGGTGAGGTGACTGTCGAAGACGCTTCATCCAATTCAGATTCAAGGGCGGGCGGGGCAACAAGCCCCGCTTTTCTTATATCTCTTTTGGATAGTAGTGATCTGGACGTTTATCGAGATACTCAAGCAGTTGCTTGCGTGTAAGCAGACCTTTTTGGGCACCGATGTGTTGCACGACACTCATGGAATTGACAGGGCCCCACGCAAGTGCGGTTGGAATGTCATAGCCGAGAGCAAGTGCTGAAGTAAAGGTGCTTGAAAACGAATCACCGGCACCGGTTCTATCTACCGGTGGCCCCGGATCAGGATACATCGGCATGCTCCAGACGCCACTGCCGTCATCTGAGGCATACGCACCGTTTGGTCCGTCAGTGATCACCACGATCTTCGGTCCAAGTTCCTGCATACCATGAAGGAGGAATTTAATTTCGGTCTCATCTGTCTTTAGAATTCGTTGCGCTTCTTCTTTGTTGCAGAAGAAAAGTTCAGTTTGCTCGTAGAGGTCTTGTAGTGTCTCATAGCCAAGTTTGATCTGAAATGTACCCGGCTGAAAAGCAAGTTTTACTTCTTTGTGCTCTCGAAGATAATCTGCTATTCGGTGATGGAAGGGAACCGAATTCTCACCAAGACTACTTAAATACATCCATCGCGGAGGTTTTTTGAATTTCGGTATTTCGTATTCGTATTCCCAGTGTTTTACGAGTATTGTTCGCTCCGCACCATACCGCATTACATAGTGATAATTACTCTTCTTTCCCTTGTGCACTTTTGTGTACTCGATATTTACCCCTTCTACCTTTAGTCGATCGAGGTCTTCTTTTCCGAATTTGTCATCACCGAGATTCGTTGCAAGCCCCGATTTAAGCCCTAATCTGTGGGCTGAAACGGCCGCATTTGGGCTGTTTCCAACGGCAGGAACAACGACCACGTCTTCGTACTCGATCTTGTCTCCAAAGCGGACACAGAGGAGTTTGTCGTCGGGATCAACTGTCGCTTCATTCGCTTGCACACTTACGTCTTTAAGTTCAATGAATGCATCAGTGGTAATATCACCGACTGCGACAAAGTCGAGCTGATCACTTTTCTTGTTTACGGCCACACTTTTTCCTTTTGAGCTTTTTGTTTTCTTTGCGGCTTTTTTTGCTGGCATATGTTCCCCTTATGATACAGTGGTTGGACCACTGGGTAGTGATTTATATACAAATATTGTAACACAAGCACTTCTTTGAGTGGTACAATAATACACATAAAACCACTTGCTAATAGAGACTAATAACTAACTACTATGGGGAAAGTATTTGTAACGAGAAAAGTTCCTGACATCGGGATCAATATTTTGCAAGACGCAGGACATGAAGTTGTCGTAAGCGAAAAGGACGGTGTTCTCACGCGCGAAGAACTCATCAATGCACTTAAGGCTGACAGCTACGATGCGGTATTCTGCCTCTTGACGGACAAAATTGACGGCGAGGTATATGACGCCGCCCCCTCGGCAAAGATTTGGGCAAACTACGCGGTTGGTTTTGGAAATCTTGATCTTGATGATGCAAAAGAGCGTGGCATCACAGTAACGAACACGCCTGGTGTGCTTACTGACACCGTTGCAGAATATGCTGTAGCACTCATGCTTGCGGTTGCAAAACGAATCCCTGAAGCCGACCGCTTCACCAAGGAACTCAAGTATCAGGGATGGGCGCCCGAGTTGCTCCTCGGGGCTGACCTCAAAGGAAAAACGCTTGGCATTGTGGGTGCCGGACGTATTGGTTCGGGCGTTGCCTCACGAGCATATTATGGTCTCGGCATGAAGATCATTTATTATGATGTGAACCCGAATAAGCAACTTGAAAAGGAACTGCGAGCAACATTTAAGGCGAACGTTGATGACATCATGAAAGAAGCAGATGTCATTAGTGTTCATGTGCCACTTTTGGATAGCACCAAGCACCTCATCAGTCGTGCGCGTTTACAGATGATGAAGTCTACTGCATTTCTTATTAATACATCTCGTGGTCCGGTTGTTGATGAAAATGCACTGGTTGAATTGCTTCGGGATGGAACGGTGCGGGCGGCGGGACTTGATGTGTTTGAAGAAGAGCCACGACTTGCCCATGGCCTGCCGGAGCTTTCAAATGTTGTGGTTACACCTCATATCGCCTCTGCGACAGAGGAAACGCGTGGAAAAATGTCGGAAATGGCCGCAACCAATATCAAAGAATTTCTTGCAGGAAATAAACCACCAAACCCTGTTACATAACAATAAAGATAATTCGCCATAGGTGTGCACTCTGTTGATTTCAGAGACCATATACGCGAAAAAGAATGTTTTGTCTTGGCGGCATCAGTATTGATTTTTCAAAGGTTATCTATATAATAGGCGAACATGACATTTGAACTCACGGTAGAAAAACGAGAACGTACAGGTACCAATAGCCTCGGCGCGCTTCGCGCTGAAGGTTTTATTCCTGCTGTTGTATACGGAAAGAAGGAAGAAAATACACCAATCAAGCTTAGCATACGTGACTTCAAAAAAGCTTTTAAGAGCGCCGGGGAATCGGCCATTATCACCCTTAAAGGGCTTGATGATGACAAAGAAGTACTCATTCATGATGTAGATTTTGAACCGGTAAAAGGAGAACCACGACACGTTGATTTTTACGCGATTGAGCGAGGTAAAAAACTTACAGTAACCGTTCCGCTTGAATTCATTGGTGTTGCGCCGGCAGTAAAAGAGCTCGGTGGTGTATTGGTCAAGGTGCTTCACGAACTTGAGATCGAGGTGTTGCCACGTGATCTTCCGCAGAGTATCGAGGTGGATATTTCTCCTATTGCGGATTTCGAGACATCACTACATGTGAAAGACCTCGTTCTTCCGGAAGGAGTGGCCTCAACAGCTGACCCGGAAGAAGTGGTGGCGTCGGCAAATGAAGCCAAAGAAGAAGTGTTCGAAGAGCCTGAGGCGGTTGATATGGACGCTATTGAAGTGGAAGAAAAAGGCAAGGGCGAAGGATCTGCCGAGGACGGGGCAGGTGACGAAAAGTCGGCTGAGTAAGGATAAAATATATACAGAAAACCCGCCTCAAGGTGGTTTTTTTGTTTTGTGTCGCTACTGTTACATTTTGATGTACTATTGGTATACTTATATCGTATGTCAAGGAAAGCCACGACATCGTTTTTTCTTCTGGCAACTGTCTTTGTTGTCGTGTTTTCGTATGTGATGTTCGCGCCGCATTCTCTCTACGTGGGGGCGCAAGCGGATGCTGACGATGTTGCCGCAAGAAAAGCACAACTTGAAGAAGAGCTCCAACAGGTTGAGCAGGAGATCAATGTACAGCAGGTACTTGTTGAGTCAAAGCAAAAGGAACGCGTTTCTCTCGAGCGAGACGTTGCTATTTTGGAGGCACAAATTGATAAAGCACAATTGGAGATTAAACAGCGCAACCTTGCTATTTTTGGTATAGAGGATGATATTTATCTCAAATCACGATTTGTTGACGAACTTCAAGAAAAACTGGAGCGACAAAAAGAATCACTTGCACAACTCATCCGCAAAACAAATGAGATCGACGATTTCACACCTGTTGAAATAGTACTCGCAACAGCGGATATATCAGACTTTTTTGAGGATCTTGATACGTTCGATGCCATCAAAGAATCGCTCAATGAATCCTTTAGGGAGATTGAGGATACAAAGAATCTAACAAATGAGGAAAAAGAGGAACTTGAAGGAAAGCGTGGAGAAGAACTTGAGCTTCGACGCATCCAAGAACTCCAAAAGGCAAAAATAGAGGAACAGGAATCGGAAAAGGAATACATTCTCGGTATTACGAAAGGACAAGAGGCCGCATACCAACAAGTGTTAGATGCTAAGAAGAAAACGGCTGCAGAGATCCGAACCGCTCTTTTCCAACTTCGAGGTACCGCCGCGATCCCGTATGATCAGGCGCTTACGTTTGCAAATGAAGCATCAGCCATTACGGGAGTGCGACCGGCATTGCTACTTGCCACATTCGAGCAAGAGTCGAACTTGGGTGAGAACGTGGGAACAGGGAACTATAAAGACGATATGCACCCGACGCGTGACGTACCGATTTTCCTTGAAATCACCGAGCGTCTTGGTCTGGACCCTGAGCAGATGCCGGTTTCAAGAAAGCCGTGGTATGGCTGGGGCGGGGCGATGGGGCCGGCTCAGTTCATCCCTTCAACATGGGTATTGTATGAAGACAGGATCGCGCGTGTAACGGGACAGAATCCGCCAAGTCCGTGGGATGCGCGTACCGCCTTTTTTGCTTCAGCGTTACTTTTGGCTGATAATGGAGCGGATAAGGGAGGATACTATAATGAACGACTTGCGGCACTGCGTTACTTTGCCGGCTGGAGAAATGCCGAAAAGCCAGCGTATGCCTTCTACGGAGATGGGGTGATGGAGCTTGCAGAAAAACATCAGGGTCTCATTGATATTTTGGAAGGCAATTAGTATTTTGAGGAAAATACGGAACTCCCTTTTTGTTTCAGAAACATCATGAAGCACTCTTGTCAGTAGACTTTTTTATTGGTATATTCTAGGCCACATATGAAAGCAGATATCCACCCGGAATTTTATAGCGATGCAAAAGTCACGTGCGCATGTGGCCAGACCTTTTCCATTGGTTCGACTGTAAAAGAGATTGAGGTGGAAATTTGTAGCAATTGTCACCCATTTTATACCGGTGTTGAGAAGATCGTTGATACGGCAGGACGAGTTGAGAAATTCAAGGCACGTCAGGCAGCTGCCGCACAGGCACCGGCAAAAAAAGAAAAAAAGGCAAAGATACGATCTACTGAAGCCAAGCCGGTAAGCGACAAGAAGGACGATAATTAACTTTGAAAATGCTACTCAAAAGGCCACGGAAAGGTGGTTTTTTGCGTTGTAATAAAATGAAGCTAGACAACGACGACAAGCCCCTTCATTTTACAGACACGAAGTACACTAAAATACCAAGAACATGGAGCTTGAAAAACTAAAAGAACTCAAAAAAGATCATAAGACCAACTTTTTGGCGGTGCAATATGAAGAACTACTCAAGAAGGAAGAAGAGACAAAAGTAATGACGGAAGGTGATGAGGCGATGAAAGAACTTGCCGAGGAGGAGTTGTGCATGATTGAAGAACAAAAAAAGGGTATCGAGAAACAACTCGAACAGATCATAAAGTCTGATGAAGAAGAACAGCAGTTCCCAAATGAGATTATTTTAGAGGTGCGCGCGGGTGCTGGCGGAGATGAGGCGGCACTGTTTGCATATCAGTTGGCGGAAATGTATAAACGTTACGCTGAAACGATGGGGTGGCAGATACGCACATTGCACGAATCAATGAATGATGTCGGGGGTTATAAGGAAGCATCAATAGAGATAAAGGGGCAGGATGTATATCGACATCTTCGGTTTGAGACCGGAGTACACCGCGTCCAACGTATTCCAGTTACCGAAAAGCAAGGACGCATTCACACATCAACTGCTTCAGTTGCAATTTTGCCGATCCGGAAGAAAACAACCATCGCGATCAATCCGGGCGACATTGATATGGAATTTTCTCGTTCCGGAGGTGCGGGAGGGCAGAATGTCAATAAGGTAGAAACTGCGGTGCGCGTGGTGCACAAACCAACCGGCATTGAAGTTCGCTGTACTTCGGAGCGTAGTCAGCTCAAGAACAGGGAACTCGCACTCAGCATGCTCCAGGCAAAACTTGAAGCTCTTCACGAGGAAGAAGAGGCAAAAAAGCATTCAGAGCACAGAAAAGCGCAAATAGGCACTGGTGATCGCTCAGAGAAGATTCGCACTTATAATACCCCTCAGAATCGGGTGACCGATCACAGGATCAAGAAATCTTGGCACAATATTGAAGGTATTCTGGGCGGTGATCTTAATGATGTACTTCAGGGGCTTAGGGATGCACAAGATGAGCTTGAAACATAAGGACCTATTGATAATTTAAGGGGTATTTGATACACTCTATCCCATTGTGAATCAGAACACACAGACACAACAGACACAAATAGATAACCTCTTTAAGGCAGGGGCGCACTTTGGTTTCTCCAAGTCCAGACGACATCCGTCCATGGCTGATTTCATGTTCGGCACAAAGAATCGTGTTGAGATATTCGATCTTGAAAAGGTGGTGGCGCACTTAGAACAATCAAAGGATTTTATGCGTACGCTTGGCAACAAGCGACAAAAAGTGCTTTTTGTAAGCGGAAAAAACGAAGCACGTGATGTTATCAAGGCGGCCGCGACCAGTATTGAGATGCCGTATGTTGCAGGACGATGGATCGGAGGCACTCTTACGAACTTTGCGGAGATCAAAAAGCGTATCGCTCGATTGGTTGATTTGACCACACAGAGAGAAAAAGGAGAACTCAATAAATACACAAAACTTGAACAATTGCATATCGATCGGGAGATTGAGGATCTGGAAAAGACATTTGGTGGACTCGTTGGCATGGAGGGACTTCCACACGCTCTTTTTGTGGTAGATACTAAGCATGAAGAGATTGCGGTGACCGAAGCACATAAAATGAATGTTCCGGTCGTCGGTATTCTTAATTCAGACTGTAATGCGGCTGATGCCGAGTACTATATTCCGGCAAATGACACAGGTGCTGCAAGTATCAAATACATCGTGCAAGAACTTGTTGCTGCTTACGAAGAGGGATTAAAAACAGCTCCTGAGCCTACTGCGTCGCAAGAAGGACATGTCTTGCCACAAAACGGGCAGAAAAAAGAGGAAAACAACACTCCAAAAGGGCTATCTAAGAACAGTACATAACATGATCACCACGGAAAGCGTGAAAGAACTCCGCGCGTTGACAGGCGTTTCAATAATGCAATGCAAGAAAGCGCTTGAGGAAGCGGGAGGTGATATGGAAAAAGCAAAGGTCCTGCTTGCGAAAAAGGGCTCGCAAGTGGCGGCTAAGAAGGCTGATCGCAGTCTTGGCGCAGGTGCGGTGCAGGCATACATCCACGGAACCAATGAGGTTGGTGCTGTTGTGGTGCTTTCGTGTGAGACGGATTTTGTCTCAAAAAATGAAGAATTCGTAAAACTTGCTTACGATATCGCCATGCAAGTTGCCGCGACCTCTCCACAGTTTGTAAAACGTGATGAGTTAACTGAGCAGGATATGAAGGCGGCAAAGGAGGTGTTTAGCGAAGAGGTGAAAGATAAGCCAAAGGACATGCAGAAGAAAATTCTTGAAGGTAAGCTTGACAGTTACTTTAAGGATAAGATTTTGCTTGAACAGGATTTCATTAAGGACGGTAGCAAAACCATCCAAGGACTCATTGATGAGGCTACTCAGAAATTCGGAGAGCGAATTGAGATCTCGACAATTGAGCGATTCTCCGTAAAGGGGTAGAATGAACTCATGTTAAGCACGATATCTTTTATCGTTTCGGCACTACTTATTGCGAGTCTGTTTTCTTTGCGATACGTAGAAATAGGTCGCGGCGCACGTTTTGCACCTCGAATTCGGAAGTCGCTTGATGTGGTTGCGGTTCGCACTGTTGCTTTTTTGATACACGACATTCCACGCATACTTGCGCGAGTATTCAAATATCTATTAATTCACATCACCGATTTCTTTAGTTCAATTCTGCTACAGGCAGTACGCTCCATCGAAGAGCGATTGCATGTACTAGTCCATCGGGTGCGCGGGAAGAAGAATGACCTGAATAACGATAACGCTGTTTCAGACCACCTGACAGACATGAAGAACCACAAAGAAGCAGTCAGTAAAACTATTGAGGAATTGGAGAAAGTGGAGTAAGATGACAGGCGGCTGTCAGTGCGCCACCTTAGCTCAGTTGGTAGAGGTGAGCGAGTCTGGGAGACTTGCGAACGTTTTGTAAATCGTAGGTTTACTCACCACCCAGCGATGCGTTAAGATAGTCGTACATTATGCCACCTTAGCTCAGTTGGTAGAGCAACGGTTTTGTAAACCGTAGGTCGTCGGTTCGAGTCCGACAGGTGGCTCAAAAAGTTTTTAGAGGTGAATGCCCATCTCTTTGTATCGCCTCTGTAGTGCGGTATACTAACCTCCATGACCAAAGAGAGTGGACACAAACACCCAATATCCCAGGTGATTCGAGAGCTTGCGGAGATTTTTCATGCTTTGGGTTTTAGTTTTGTAGGCGGCTCTGAACTCACCGATGACTTCAGCAATTTCGGAGCCCTTGATATACCGGACGACCACCCTGCCCGTGACATGCAGGATACCTTTTGGCTAAAGCCTGAAGGGTCTGGAGTACTACTGCGCACTCACACTTCAACTGAGCAGGTGCCGTACATGAGAGCACATAAGCCACCAATACGTATTTTTGCCCCCGGAAAGGTCTATAGGAACGAAGCGACCGACGCAACACACGAGATCCAATTTTTTCAAGTTGAATGTTTGGCAATAGACAAAGGGATCACACTTGAACACCTCAAAGGAACTCTACTCACGATCCTTCAGAAGTTTTTCAACGATCCCGGTATTGAGGTGCGTTTCCGGCCGGGATACTTTCCGTTTGTCGAGCCGGGGGTGGAACTTGATATGAAGTATAAAGGGAAGTGGATAGAGCTTCTTGGCTCAGGTATGGTGCACCCGAACGTACTTCGGAATGGGGGGATAGACCCGACGGTGTATTCCGGCTTCGCATTTGGTTTGGGGATTGACCGTATCTTAATGATCCGACACAACTCAGATGATGTCAGGAAGCATTACGATGGCGATTTACGCTTCGTAAATCAATTTTAGTTTGCGAGTATGTATGAAGGTTAGCTACACGTGGTTACAAACGTATTTTGATGAGAAATTGCCGACTCCCGAAGAGCTTGGCAAGCTTATTACATTTTATGCCTACGAAGTAGAAGGGATAGAAAAAGTAGGAAGTGACCACATCATTGATATTGATGTATTGCCAAACCGGTCAAGCGACTCTCTTTCACACCGAGGTATTGCTCGTGAGATCGCCACCATACTCTCTGCGCCCTTTAAGGATCCGTATGTTGAGTTGCCGACCGGTTTTACGGACCGGACACTCAAAAGCAAAGACACCATGATGCTTAGTATTGAGCCTGATTCGAAATGTCGTCGTGTGATGAAACGTCTTGTAGAGGATGTGGAGGTACGAGAATCTCCCGATTGGCTAAAAGAAAGGCTGCTTTGCTTGGGACAACGACCAATAAACAACATAGTTGATATCACCAATTACATCACTCTTTTTCTGGGGCAACCGGTGCACGCTTTTGATTATGACAAGCTTGCAGGAGAGAGAAAAGAAATTGTGATCAGGCCTGCTCAGGAAGGGGAAGGGCTCGAAACACTTGATGGTCAACAAGCGATGCTTGATCCGAGCATTCCTGTTATTGCGGATAGCGAAAAGGCACTTGATATAGCGGGCATCAAAGGAGGTGCTAATTCAGGCATTGATTCGAAGACAAAGCGGATCATTTTGTCAGTTTCTAATTTTGATCCGCTCTTGGTGCGTAAAGCCTCAAGAAAGCTGAAGATCCAGACAGATGCCTCGGTGCGGTTTCAAAACGAACCAAGTGCGGAACTCTGTGCGATTGCGATGGAGCATTTCTCAAGTCTGGTACACGAACTGGCTGGAGGCCGGGTTTCCGACGATGTGTTGGATGTGTATCCTGCACCGCAGAAAGAAAAGAAAGTATCCGTAACCGTGGAGCAAATAAATGGACTGTTGGGCTTTTCGTTAAAAGATAGTGATGTCGAAAAGGTCTTCGCGCAATTCAACTTTGATTTTGTCAATAAGGACGGAGCCTTTACGGTGCTTGTTCCATTTGAACGTACTGACATCAACATATATGAAGATCTTATTGAAGAAGTGGGGAGAATAGTTGGGTATGAACATCTCAAGCCGGCTCAGCTTTCGAGCCTTGAGACAAGCCCAGCATTACATAAGGAATTTTACTATACCGACAGAGTGAAGAATATCATGGTTGAAGCGGGCTATTCGGAGATTATAGGGTACACATTTCGCAGTAGCGGAGATATGGAAGCGATAGCCGCATGCGCATCAGACAAATCCTTCTTGCGCACCAACCTGAAAGATGGAATGGGAGAATATTTGGAAAAGAATCAAAAGAATACACCCCTTCTTGGTGTTGAAGAAGTAAGACTTTTCGAGATCGGACGAGTATTTCCAAAGAAAGGTGAACATATCTCTTTCGCCTTTTGTGTTTCAGGAAAAAAGCCAGGAAGGTTGCTAGAAGAGACGAAAACACTTCTTGAAGGGAAGCTGGATACTACAATAGAAGGAAAGGTGAGCGACGGTATTTTCGAAGTTGATTTCGCAAAATTATTGGCAAGTCTTCCGGATGAGGTACCTCACTATGAACCATTTGAACAAAACCTCACACAATACGCGCCGATCTCACCGTACCCATTTGTCCTTCGTGATATTGCTCTGTGGGTACCAAGTGAGGAAAATGAAGAACGGGTGCATGAAATAGTAACAAAGCACTCAGGAGATCTGCTTGTGCGCATGACAAAATTCGACGAATTTGAAAAAGACGGGAGAACTTCGTATGCGTATCATCTCGTATTTCAATCGCAAGAAAAAACGCTTACTGACGAAGAGGTGGGAGAGATCATGGAAGCGATAACGTCTAATCTTAACAAAGAAGCAGGATTCGAAGTCCGATAAAATGGCCTAGATACGTTCTAGGCCAGTTAGTA
>JANQMM010000016.1 GCA_028280145.1 Minisyncoccota bacterium
AATCAACCCACGTCAAATTCTTATGACTGTAGCGCGTAATCATACGAAAATTATATACTGCCTCCGAGGTGAACGAAAGGAGGTTGTCTGAGTAACGCATTCTAAAAATTGACCAGGCACGCTCATTTTGAGATAATGGGGCGTATCTATGTCCGGTGGTCCCAAAGAAACACGAGGCAGGCAAGCTCGAAGCATAAGTCTTTTCTTTGTTGTGCTTATTGCCGTACTCTCATTTACACTCGGTACCAAGTATACAGAACTCACCGGCGATGACTCACCGGCTCTTCTCTTTGCAAGTCCGCAAAGTAGTACACTTCCAAGTGGTGTTGATTTTTCTCCCGTGTGGCGTGTGTGGCACATGCTCGATGAGAAATACGTCTCGACTGGAAGCTCAACTCCCGTAACTGACGAAGATCGTGTGTGGGGTATGGCTGAAGGGCTTGCGCGCTCACTTGACGACCCATACACCGTATTCCTGCCACCATCTGACAACGCTATTTTTGCTGATGATATCAGCGGAAATTTTGAAGGTGTCGGTATGGAGATCGGGATTCGAAGCGGTCTTGTTACCGTGATCGCTCCGCTTAAAGGAACGCCGGCAGAGCGCGCAGGTGTGCTTGCAGGCGATCACATTTTTGAAATTGACGGTGAATCCACCGATGATATGCCCATTGACGGTGCTGTGAAGCGGATTCGAGGCGAGCGTGGCACAGAGGTGGTGCTTACGGTTGCGCGTGAAGGGGAGAATGAGCTGATAGAGATCCCGATCATTCGCGATGTCATTGAGATTCCGACAATTGAGACAATCTTGCGTGAAGACGATATTTTCATCATCGAGCTGTATAATTTTTCTGCCGTATCGACGAATCTTTTCAGAGAGGCCTTGCGTGACTTTGTAGAAAGCGGGTCGAATAAACTGATCCTTGATCTTCGGGGTAATCCGGGCGGGTTCCTTGAGGCCGCCGTTGACATGGCAAGTTGGTTCCTTCCTGCAGGGGAGGTGGTCGTGCGTGAAGATTTTGGAGATCGACTTGAGCCGGTCATTCACCGCTCCAAGGGGTATGATATTTTTGAAGAAGAGCTCGAGATGGTTGTGCTTATTGATCAGGGTTCTGCATCGGCATCTGAGATCCTTGCAGGGGCACTTTCCGAGCATGGCATTGCAACGCTTTTGGGTGAGACATCTTTTGGCAAAGGGTCCGTACAGGAGCTTCTGGATGTGACTGATGATACGTCCCTTAAGGTGACCATTGCGCGCTGGATGACGCCGAATAACGTGTCTATCTCTTTGGGAGGGCTTGAGCCGGATGTGGTGGTTGAGATGACCATTGAAGATATTGAAGCCGAAAGAGACCCGCAACTTGAAAAAGCCATAGAGATATTGAACGACGATTCATAATACAACAATTTGCTTTTCAGGATAAAAAAAGGACCTGCATGACGATCGTGTCGTCATGCAGGCCTTTATGTTTCTTGCCCGGCTGTGGTCTTGTTAGTATAGGTTTTTTTGTCCCCACTTAGCGAACAGGGCGTCGTGCTCGTCGTCTTCGAAGAGCGTTATGTGCTCCACTCGACGCGCCATGACTTCGGGATTACCTGCCCATTTATCCATCATGGAGCCGGTGATCGTGCCGGAGGAGACGAGACCGCCCGCTCCCGGGTACGTAACCCGAAGAAGGGTTCCGTCTTGAAGTGAAATGATCGCATTTCTGCAATCGAAATTCTTGTGACACTGTTCGAGCCACATCTGAGCAAGACGTTCACCCTCAACCAGCTGTTCCTCGCTCAATTGCTTGGAGTCGCCACAGGCCGAAAGAAGAGCAAGAAGAACCAGCACCAAAAACACATTGTTCATTGCGAATCCTCCCGTGTTGTCATGATCTGTGTTCCGAAACCTATTATGACACGTTATGGTTCATATTGTCAAGTTTCATACTAGTGTGATATACTCGTTGAACGTTACATATAGCCATATACACATGAAAGTAATTCTCTTAACAAATGTCCCCAAAGTTGGACGGAAATACGAAGTAAAGGATGTTGCAAACGGTTACGCATCAAATTATCTGATACCGAACAAACTTGCAGAGCTTGCAAGTGGGAACAAGCTAAAGGCGCTTGAGACACTTAAGAAACAACACCAAGAGGAGCAAAAGGTGCAGACAGACTTGCTTCTCAAGAACTTTGAAGCTTTGGAGAAAGCACGTGCGGTCATAAAAGCAAAAGCGAATGAGCAGGGGCATCTCTTTCAGGGTGTTCACGAGGATGAGATCGTACAGGCTCTTAAAGAAAGTGCGCATATTGACATTGATCCTAAGATGATTCATCTTGAGCGTCCGATCAAAGAGGTGGGAGAAATTGAAGTACCCGTCCTGATAGGGGAGCAGAAAGGAGCGTTTACGCTTGTTGTGGAAGCCGCTTGACCTCACAAAAGTAACCCTACGAAAAAAGAAAAAGACCGGGGAAGGGTCCCTGGTCTTTTCCTTTTGGCTGGGTTTACACTTTTATGGACGAAGATTCCGCAATGTTTTTATTTTTTCGTGCTTCGCTTCACACATGTGTGTGCCGCAGGAGCACTGTAGATTTAGTTTAGTTAAGAATCGTATAATCCATAACGGTAAACTTGTTTTTATTATCAACTTGCTTGCAAGCAGGAGTCAAATGTGTTTTAAGCCAGGAATCGTGCATAACCTGTGTATAAAAGGTGTATTGCAGTGTGCACAAACTGGGACAAGCGTGTGCCAAAGTAGTGCATAATCGGCCATTCTTCCCAAAAAGCCTTCCACTGAAGGCTCATTTACTAATGCAAAGATTCTTAGAGTGAAGAGCAAAAGTTATACACAACTAGACAACGCTTACAATTCGTTGCGTTTTTGTCTTTCCGTCGTAGCGTGTTTTTCGCTTTGTTCCAAATTCAATTTTTCCGCTCTTTAGGGCAAAGAGTGTGTGATCCTTTCCAACACCAACATTCTTTCCGGCAGCTATCTTGGTTCCGCGT
>JANQMM010000009.1 GCA_028280145.1 Minisyncoccota bacterium
CTTGAATAAGTGGTTTTTCTTGTGCCCATTAGTTTGTTCAAGGAGAATTGAACGGGCGCAGGTGCGCGTGCCCAAGCACGAGAGAGCACCGAGCCGAGCCTACGAGCACTTAGTATTTTGCGAAGCATTGAAGCAAAATACTTAGTGACTTGGAGGTCGATTCCCCGTAGGGTCATGCGAAGAAAGAACTGCCTTTTCTGGCAGTTTTTTCTTTAGATCAGGTTTTAAAGATACTTTTTAAGATATTGGGCGCCTTCAAGATTCTCTGACGATAAATTTGACAATATTTATATATTATGACATAATCGACCCGGTAGTAAACTTCGGCAACGGAAGCATTCCGTTGCACCGTGATAACGAGGGAGCAAAAATGGCCTACATTTCTGACGAAGGTGGCATGAGCATCGAGGATCAAATCCCCAAAGAGGCCCCTGAGGGAAAATTCCGCGTCATTGTCATCGACAACTACGAAGGTTCGTACGAAACGGACGACCTCGATACGCTGGAGTTGGCAAGAAAGCGCGCCGACGAAGCCGTGGGACCTCTCGTAAGCGTAGCGGTCTATGACGATAAGGGAACTTCGGTCTACAGGCCGCAATGGGAAGAATCTGACTCTGAATGATCATCCTTCCTGATCACAAACGAGAACCCCGGGTGAGAAATTACCCAGGGTTCTTTTCGAATTTCTGGCTACATTTTTAACTCTTTTCCCAAGTACACATTAGATTGATCACAACACCAACTTCCCCCATTCCATCCTCGCAGGAAAACTACAGAACATTCCAAATTTATACAGGTAAAAAGCGTCTGTCAAAAAGAAATCCCCGTGCCGAGTGAAACGTGGATTTCCTTTTTGCACGAGGTTTGAGGTGGTTTCAGAGTGCTTGAACAGCATCCTTGAATCTCTCAGCGGCCGCTAGAGCACTTACATAATCTAAGTTATCCCTCCTTCGATCATCAGGATGAAAGTTTTCATCCATAGATGCCCACACATGACCATCTTCGCTGTGGAAATATAGCTTTGAATGTGGATCCCACCTTGATCCGGCTCGATATTCAGGGATTGGATCACCTGCACGAAGCTTGCTACAGATGTCCTCAGGATCAACATACCTGGTCACCCCACCGCAAATCTCCCTGTAGAGATTGAGAATCTTTTCAATGTCCTTTGACGTAACCCTGTCAACGCGTATCATGACAAATCTCCCGGTATCTTCCGGTGTCCAATATGCCATATACAACCCTATTTGCAAGCCTTCCCTCTACCTACTCTTCCATTCGGCGTCTTGACGAACAAGAAGCTCGGGAGCCCTAAGTGGATCGGCCATGATTTCTTCCACAGCTTTTTCCATACGAATGCTTTGTGAGGCTTTAAGAAGAATGACGTCGCCACTTTCGATCATGTGTTCAAGCTCCTTCCCTGCCCGCTCTACATCATCGTATTGAAATATATTACTGCCATGCATACGATTTTGTAGTGCTCCTTGGGCAATATCGCGCGCCCGGAATCCAACGGTAAGCAATACATCCGCAACTTCCGCCACACGCTTTCCTGTTCGTTTGTGCTCGTCAATCGAGTACTTGCCAAGTTCTAACATGTCACCAAGCACAACGATCTTTCTTCCCGCAGGATTTGTTTGTTCTAGAACGTTAAGCGCTTCATCAACGGCAACCGGTGAAGAATTATAAGTATCATCAATTATTGTTGTGTCCTTTACCCCCGAAAGTATACACATGCGTCCGGGTGCGGGGACGTGCTCTCTAAACGAGCTTGCTATCTTTTCACTGTCGATATTCAGCGCGGCCCCTACGGCTGCGGCAGCCAAACTTGGATAAATGTGTTGTTTGCCCAAGACTCTCGGAAGTTCAAGGGGTATGTCTTCTCCGTTAATACGCAAGTGGAATCGTGTGCCAGTCGGTTTTTTGTTCTTTGACATGATACCAACATGACTTGCGCCGACAGTATGATGCGTTCCCAAACCGAACGTAACGATGTTTTTGTGCGGAAACCGTTTTCTCACACCATCGAGCTTCTCATCATCAACATTTAAAACAAGTGCTCCCTCTGCTTTAAGAGCCTCAAGGATGCTTAACTTTTCTTCCACGACTGCTTCGGGTGAATCAAAGAACTCAACGTGTACCGGCACATCAGGCAACCGTGTAAGCACGACGACATCGGCTTTTATCCACGCGGCGACCCTGCGAATATCACCCGGATGGTCTGCTCCGACCTCAAGCACCAACCATTCCGGATAGGTATTTTTGAGCAATACAAGAAGCGCCCCTTCAATGATGTTTTTCAGCCATAAGAATGGGTTTGACCATGCGTTTTGAAGACCAAGAATGGTAAGCGGCACACCTATTTCGCTATTGAAACTTTTGGTACTTTTGCGAACAAAAAACGTTTTTTTAAGGACGGCATAAATCGAATCTTTTGTTGTCGTCTTACCGACACTGCCAACGATGACGATGATCTTTGGCTTGTATTTTTTCAGCACAAGTTTTGCCTCATACTGAATAATAGCGACAACGACTTTTTTGAGCAGTTCTTTCATACTGTTTAGATAAAACTAGTAGTACACGTTACTTACAGATAGAGAAAAATACGTAAGTAGAAGAGGCGGGTCTAGCGATCAGGCGGCACTTCATAGTAATTCGTCAAAAACTTGACCGTATCCATGAACGGATGCGTAAGTGTTTCCGACGCATAGCGCACCTCCTTTGGCTCTACAGTAAGAAGAAATACCAGAAACTCGGGCTTATAAGCGGGAAAATATCCGAAAAATGAATGTAGAAACCTGTCATCATAGTACCCTCGCTCATCAACCTTTGCAATTTGGGCAGTTCCGGTTTTCGCCGCGACACTATAGTTATCGAGCTTTACACTGCCACCAAGAAGTGCTTTGTCGACGACGTATACCAACATCTGCGTGATTTCTTCTGCCGTTTCCGGCGCAAGTACTTGTTTTCCGTCATTGAAGCTTATCTTCTTGGACAGGCCATTTTCGTACTTTATTTTTGTGGCAACATGTGGTGTAACAAGCACTCCACCGTTTGCAAGTGCCGCAAGTGCCCGCACTGTCGCAATCGGTGTCATCGCGACCCCTTGCCCGAACGAAGCAGTCGCGTATTCGACATCTCGTGGTGATTCCAGGTTATCAACAAGACCGGCACTTTCATTTGGAAGATCAATGCCTGTTTCTTCACCAATACCATAGGCGCGCATATAGTCGGCAAAGACATTGTTGCCCATTTCCGAAACAACAAAAGACACACCGGTGTTCAATGATTGATTGAGCACCTCTTGCATATTTACATGACCGCGTCCTTTCCCGTCAAAGTTGCCAATAGTAAACCCGTCAAGTTCGATGAAGCCCGCATCATAGTACATTGTCTCAGGTGTGATCGCTCCGCTATCAAGTCCTGCGGCCATTGTAAGCGGCTTTACGATAGAACCCATCTCATAAACATTTTCGACAAGCGGATTTCCAAAAATAGACACATCCTCTTCTTCAGAGAAGGTATTGAGGTTAAAGGTAGGATTTACGGCAAGTGCGTATATGCTACCGTCATTTGGATTCATGATGATTCCGGCAGTCAGTTTCGAACTCCATTCTTCCTGTACTTCGGCAAGCTTACGCTCCAAGAAAAGTTGGACAGATGGTTCCAAACTGGTGATAACATCCCCTTCTCTACTTGAGGACTGGCGAAACAGTGTTTTGTTTAGATTTGCAAATACTTCAGCAAAAAAATTCACATTAACACCCCCTTCGTCACGCATAAGAATGTCGTCATAGTAACGCTCAACGCCGTAGACACCACGCAGGTCCTCATCGTCATAGGCAACAAAACCGAGTGCTTGTGCGCCAAGGCTGTTTCCGGGATAAAATCGCCACCGATCCTTATAGACGCCCACACCCCCAAGACCCTGCTCCTGAATGGCAAGAGCGGTTTCAGGATCAAGACGATGAGCGATCTCTTCGTATGGATCATCTGTTTTTTCCGCACGGTACACGAAATCCTCCTCTTCGATGTCAATGAGCGAAGATAATCTGTTGTACACATCTGCCGGCTCTTCAATGATGCTCGGATTAAGCGCAAGCGTGTAGCCGGTTTTCAGTGTCGCGCCAGAAACAAGCCGACCCTTCCTGTCCCGCATGAAAATGTTGCCGCGATCATATAGATCCCCGGTTGTTCTTACGTACTGTCTGTCTGCACGATCACTATACGTGCTTCCGTGTATGATCTGCACGTCATATAAACGAAAAACGAGCACCAATGCACATAACACCAGAGCTCCAAAAATGATTCGAATTCGCAGGATTGCTTTAGATTTCATTGTTCAAGGTAAGCTGTTGACCAAGAACTGATTTACGCGCAACGAATTCTTTTTCTTCTATGTCATGAAACCCTCTCTCGTAAGCATAATTGAGAGTGATCTTGTTCTTCTCCTCAAGATACACAAACTCCAGACGACTGATCTCTGAATTCACCAGAACAATGTTCTCTTCAACCTCTTCTCGCAGAAGCACGTTCGTGACGGATTTGCTTACAAAATAACCGTATAGCCCAAAAAGACACAACACAGCGACAACAAGCGACCAAAAGATCCGCTTCTGCAATGCTATGGTGGTGATGTGACTGCTATGTCTCATGGTATAGTTATGCCTTTTCAAATATGCGTAGTTTTGCACTTCGCGCGCGTGGGTTTTCTCTTATCTCAGAATCAGCCGGCTGTATCGGTTTTTTGGTGATGATGACCCCTTCGCCGTCTTTTGCGGCCTCTTTGAATATATTCTTAACAATGCGATCCTCGATTGAATGAAAGGTGATAACAACAACTCTGCCTTTCTCATTCGTTCGGGCAATTGCTTTTCGCACACCTTCCTTAACATTCTCCATTTCATTGTTTACGGTGATGCGTAGCGCCTGAAACGTTTTCGTTGCGAAGTGTTTACGTTTATGCTGATACCAATGGGGTGTTGCGGACTTTATTATTGAAACAAGTTCCCCTGTGGTCTCAATTGTTTTTTTCTTTCGGGCTTCTACAATTTTGCTGGCAATGTGTCGAGCAAATCGCTCTTCGCCGTAACCAAAAATAATGTCAGCGATGCTCTCTTCTTCCCAGTCGTTTACAATTTCGCGTGCCGTTAGATCACCACTTCCAGGTGACGGTACAAACGTCATAAGAAGCGGCTCGTCAAAACGAAAGCTGAAACCCCGCATCGAACTATCCAGCTGTTGTGAACTCAGTCCCAGATCAAAAAGATATTTATCTGCCTTTTCGATATGTTCTTCACTCAAGAACTCATCGAGCCTGGCATAGTTCCCTTCTTTGAGTATCACGCGACAAGTTGCCGCAGATAGTCGTTCCCGAGAGACTGACAACGCGTTAGCGTCCAGGTCAATTCCAATGAGAATACCTTGATCGCCTAGCTGTTTCGATATAAGGGCGCTGTGACCACCACCGTTTATGGTGCAATCAACAACAATATCGCTTTCAGACAACGAAAGCCCTTGTAACACTTCTTTTGAAAGAACGCTTATGTGCATATAGTTCTTAGTAGCTTAGTGCTTAGTAACCTGAGAGAATTTTGTCCGGTAGGCAAAATCCCCAAGTACTAGGTACCAAGAACTAAGTACCGTTAGCTTGTAGCGATGATTAGTGTTAGAGGACACCGAGATCTCCGAGCTTCTCTGCCATCTGGTCCGCTTGTCGTTCAATCCTTCGCTTGTATTCGTTCCAACTCTTTTCGTTCCAGATTTCGATACGATCGTTTACGCCGGCAACCACTACCCTGCTCTTGAGTCCTGCAAAGCTTTTGAGATAATCCGGTATAAGTATTCTGCCTACCGAATCAACTCCTACTTCCACAGCACCCGAGAGCAGGAAGCGGTTAAACCCTCGCTGATCGGACTGTGCAATTGAGAGACTTCCCAGTTTCTCAGATATAAGACGCCAGTCTTTCAGTGAGTACACAAAGAGGCAGTTATCGAGGCCACGTGTTACCACAACGGTCTTACCTACCTCCTTGCGGAACTTCACTGGAAGTGAAATACGCTTCTTGGCATCGAGTGTGTGGAGATACTCACCTAAAAACATATTTCTCCTTCTGAGAGAGCAGAAACAAACGTTGAAAGCATTATTTGGCTTAGCTTTCTGTTATTGTTCTTACTCATTCCCACTATTTCCCACTACACTGATAATATATGACACTTGTTCCCACAAGTCTATCACACTTTTCCACAGCAAACCACATAAAAAAACCGCGCCTACGGCGCGGTTTTTTTAAAATACATTTCACTATTTAAATAATTACTCCATATATCAATCGTCTTCCTTCTGTGGACGCATAAGTGGAAATAGTTGTGTCTCGCGAATATTCCTATCCATCAAGAACGAGAAGAAGCGCTCACCCACTGTAGAGGCACCAAACGTTGGCGGCATTCCCTGCTCAAGCATATCCACAAACTCAAGATCGGACATCATTGCCTCATCATCTCCACGATCAATCAAGGACTGCTGTTCTTCGAATCGCTTTCGTTGCTCCTCAGGATCATTCAGCTCCGCATAACAATTATTCAATTCACTTCCCGCAATGATGAGCTGTGCCCGGATCGTTTTCATCGGATCTTCCGGGTGTGCTTTTGCAAGTGGCGAGACAAGTTTGGGATGATTAATAAGCCACACAGGTCCTGCAATCTGTTTTCGACAGTACTTCCAAAGCGTATCGGTGAGTCGTTCTTTGGTATTCCCTTCATAGGCAACCTTAAGCTCTTTGAGCTTCTTCTGCATTTCAGTCTCTGATGCGGTCAGTACATCAATGCCGGTCATTTCCCGGACCGTATCACAATAGTCTATTTTCTTCCATGCGCCGCCAAAATCCACACGATGGCCGCGAATATCCCACTGCTTCTGGTCATCAAATACTTCCTTCAAGACATGCTTAAAATGATTTTCAATGAATGTAAGTCCCTCATCAAAATCCATGTACGCAGCGTAGAACTCAATATTGGTAAATTCCTGCAAATGCTCGGGCGAACTCCCCTCGTTTCGATAAATACGTCCTATCTCGAAAGTTCTTGGAAAGCCGGCTGACATAAGCCGTTTTTGCCACAACTCTCCAGCCGAAATGCGCAGATATACGTCCATATCATAATCGTTATGGTGCGTGACAAATGGTCGAGCTTCTGCGCCACCAGTTGTTATCTCAAGGGTTGGTGTATGCACTTCCGTAAATCCATTTTGTATAAGATACCATCGGGCCTCTTGCCAAAAACGTGCTTTTTTTTCGAAAAGCTCTTTGAGCTCCGAATTCATCAATATATCAAGATGACGTTTTCTGAATCGAAGCTCTTCATCCTGAAGCCCATGCCATTTATCCGGCAAAGGAAGTAGTGTTTTGGCTAGCATACCCCACTTTGATGCGAGCACAGATTGTTGTCCGCGTTTTGTGACAAATGCCGTGCCAGTAACTTCGATGATGTCACCACTGTCAACTGCTTCATGGAAGAGCGCATAAGACTCCTCGCCCACCTCATCTTCTTTTATGTATGCCTGCATGCGTGCAGTACCATCGTATACATCAAAGAAAGTTGCGCCGCCGTGACCGCGTTTTGACATGATGCGTCCGGCAATGACAACTTCCTCATTGCTTTTCTCAATCTTCTCAAACACATCAAGTACAGATGAAACGGTATGTGTTCGAGCTGTTTTGCTTGGGTACGGGTCAATTCCTTTTGAGCGCAACAGTTCGAGTTTCTTTATTCGCTCTTCCCTGATCTCATCAAACATATCACCTACTATACGGCAGAACCACACTTCGTACAAGAAAAGCCCTTGTAAGGGCTTCCTGAATAGGATACGCAAAACTTCTCCTTGTGAGAATCATTATTCGATCGAAAGAATCTTGTAGTTCATTGTTCCGTTTGGTGTGGTGAACGTAAATGTCTCACCCTTCTTTTTTCCCATCATAGCCTCACCAAGTGGCGAAACATATGAGATCTTTTGTTGTGCCATATCGGCCTCTTCGGTTCCAACAATGGAGTACTTATGCTTTCCTTTCTCGCCTTCCTTTTGAATAGTCACTGTTGAGCCGAGACCGACGACATTACTTTTCTTGTCCGAGACGATCTTTGCCGACTGCAATACTGACTCAACCTTTCGAATACGTTCTTCCGTAGATGCTTGAAGATCTCGTGCTTCCTGATATTCAGCATTCTCTGAAAGATCTCCGAGAGAACGAGCGTACTCAAGGCTCTCCGCGATCTCTTTTCTTCGTGTTGTTTTTAAATAATCGAGCTCTTCTTTGAGCTCGTTGAACTTTTCCTGTGTTAGATATTCTTCGTTTCCTTCTGGCATGATTTTATTAGACTTTACTGAGCTACTATTGTACCCGAACTATGATTGATGTCAAAGAGGGGCCTGTCTGGGTATGGTCATTCGAATGCGACCGGTGATTCCTGTCCTCTTTCCTCCCCACCATAGAGCTCGGGCATTTCATCTATGATGTAACGAAAGAGGCGTTGTGCCGCTGCAACCGAACCGGTCAACGTGCCGCTTGATGCTTTGTCCATGAGTATAAGAAATGCATATTGCGGCTCTTCGTACGGAAAGTAGCCGGCGATCCATGAATGGATGTCCTCGTTTTGTGCACCCACTTCTGCCGTTCCTGTTTTTGCGGCAATCGGCAGTTCTTCAAAATTAAGTGCGACAGCAGTGCCATACGTGACAGCTTCCCGCATCCCCTCTTGTGCGACCTTGAAATAATCCTGGTCAATCGATATCTGTCTCTCTATAGTATCTTCCTTCGTTTCAAGTAATACTGTAGGTTCAACAAGTTTTCCGCCATTTGCAAGAGCTGCAGTTGCGCGAATTATTTGAATGGGCGTCACTTGAAAACCATATTGCCCAATCGCCGTGTGATAAGTATTCCCTACACGCCAAGGATCGCCCGGGAATACCTCCTCCTTCCATCGCGGGCTTGGAACAGTACCAACAGCCTCCGACGGCAGATCAACATTCGTGATATTGCCAATGCCAAACATACGGATATACCGTTCAATATTTGCAATACCAAGGCCTTCTTGATCCTCAAAACCACCACCAATCTCATAAAAATAAACATCGGAGGAGACAGCAATGGCTTCTCGCATATCAGTATATCCATGCGCCTTCCAGTCCCTGAAGATGGAAGGATTATCCGGTGCAAATGGATTCGGCAATACAAGAGAGCCGGTACTTAATATCTCTTTCTCCGGTGTAATGATATCCTCGCTTAGAGCAGCAAGAGCAACAAAGGGTTTAACGGTACTTCCGGGGGCATACAATCCTGTTATAGCACGATTAAGAAAAGGCTTATTCTCGTCCTCAACATACGAAGCAATGATCTCGCTTGGGCCACCCTCTGCAAGTATATTTGGATCATATTCGGGAAAATTAGTAAGCGCAATGATCTCACCGCTGTATACATCCATTATGATACCGGCCCCTCCATCAAAACCTGAATTGGTTGCGATTTCAGCGATGACATCGTATAGCTTAGACTGGAGACGCACATCAAGTGCAAGTGTGACATTACTGCCGTCTTCCGGCGGAACGATAACGCTTTCCGACTGCACCTCATTTCGTGCATTGGTCTCTATGATCTTAAGTCCGTTATTACCTCTGAGTACCTCATTGAACTGATACTCAACGCCTTCGATGCCGATATGATCAGGCTGATAGAACACACCTTTTGCATCCTTTAACGGATAGCTGACATAGCCTAATATATGGGCGAAACCCTCATCGCCATAGTACGCACGACGAGCAAATCCATCCTCTTGACTTGGTACATTCCAAGCAAGTTCAATGCCATTGCGATCAAAAATAACACCCCTTTCAGAAAAAATAAGCCCGTGATTCAAGCGATTGATCTCGCTTTGCACACTATAGGCTTCCCCTTCCACGGCCTGTAACTCCCACGTCTTAAAGAGCATTACCGCAAAGACAATGAAAAATAAAACTCCTAACTTAAGCACGATGCCCTGCCGAATTGGTTGCTCGATCCTGCCCTCAAATTGATTCCGATCAAACTCCGGCAGATTTGATGAATCAAGGAAGATCTCATCCGGTTCTATTTCTATACCGGGTCTGCGAAATACTGCTTGTATTCGTTTTCGGATGCCACGCAACATGAGTTTAATTATAGAATATCATCTTCTGTTTTACGTACACCGCAAGCACTATAAGAATAAAGAAAAGTAAGGTGAACAGATATTGCACACCATAAAAACTCTCGAGCGGGACACCAAAAAGAGCATCGGCAAAAAGCCCCCAAAAAAGAAGCTCAACGCCGTTGTGCAGTGAAAGCAGGAGTATGCCAATAAGGATCGTAAGCCACCACGGAAAATAAAGAACACTGATGAATAATAGGATATTTATTGAAATACGTGAGGGTGTCATAGTGTTAGCTCGGCTGATGTGATCACCTGCACCCACTTTATATTAAAGACATTGACTGGATTACTAAAGAGCAATGTTTTAAAGGCATCAGCTGAATCCCCGATCACCGTATCAACCACAGCAAACACCTGTGTATCAAAATGAGCAAGTGTCACAATATCGTTCTCTTCGACTTCCACGTCCCGTGGTACCTGCACCACAAAATTGTTGGCCCCCCGCCCCTCGGCAGTTGCGGGAATGTTTTCCTCACCAATAAAAATATTTGTCTTGACTCCCGGACTTGAATAGAAAGTGACTTGCGAGGTGTTTCTAAATACCTTGCTTACAAAACCGATGACAAAATCGCCAAGTGCAACCACTTGATCGCCCACATGCACATTGTCTTCGGCTCCTACGTCAATGATCAACGTATCGTATAAAGAAGTATCAGGTCTGCTGAGTACAGAACCTAAGATAGTGCTTTCCTCAATGTCGCGCCCCAACATACCCTTCAACTCTTCGTTCTCCTGTCGGAGTGCCCGCTCAGAGATCCATAAGTATTCCTGGTCGACCAAACGTTGTTCCAACCTTCTGTTTTCTTCAACCAATGACTGTTTGCTTCTAAAAAGCTGGTAAAAATCATTGAGTTCACGCTGTGTCCCTTCTTTTGCTTGCCATATCACAGCGGCAACACTATGACTTACACCTGAGAATGGGTTTATCTGGAAAACATTGAAGAGTCCGATGATGCCCAAGAATAAAATGGCAAATAGTGCCTTCTGCAGAGTGCTTTTGCGTGCGCGTTTACGCTGTGCTCGTAAGATCGTCTTCATGGGCAATTAGTACATCCTGGTATCTCTGAACATCTTCCAAAATGACCCCTGTCCCGCGCACCACTGCGGTAAGCGGATCATCTGCAACAAAAACAGGTATCTTGAGCTCCTCGCGAAGTACTTCAGGAAATCCCTTGATGAGCGCGCCGCCACCAACAAGGAAGATGCCACGCTTCATGACATCAGAGAGTACCTCCGGCGGAGTTGTCTCAAGTACCTCTTTTGCAGCCTGGATAAGTGTATCAATTGAATGGGCTATCGCTTCTCGCACATCAGCATCCGTAATGACCACCTCGCGAGGAAGTCCGGTGATGAGATCACGCCCGCGAACAGTCTCCTCGGCCTGGTCATCCTCTGTGGGTAGCACAGAGCCGACAGCGATCTTCAGTCGTTCTGCTGTTTCTTCTCCAATAAGGATTTTAAACTCGCTTCGAATAAAAGAAATGATGTCCTGATTGAGTTTAACGCCGGCAACACGAACATTTCGGGATTGTACGACACCGCCAAGCGAGATAACAGCGATATCGCAGTTACCTCCCCCGATGTCGATTACCATACTCCCGACCGGGTCACCGACAGGAAGTCTGATACCGATCGCACTTGCCATGGGCTCTTCCACAATATGCACTTCTCTTGCGCCCGCATTTTTCGTTGCGTCTCGTACGGCACGCGTTTCAACATTGGTAATACCGCTTGGCACACCGACGACAACCCGCGGACCGAGCAGTTTTCGGTTATCTTTCTGTGCTTTGTTGATGAGATACGCCAGCATTTCTTCAGTGACCTCAAAATCCGAGATCACGCCCTCGACCAATGGATTGATCGCGACAACATGGCCGGGGGTACGGCCGACCATTTCTTTTGCCTGGGCCCCTACCGCAACGACCTGTCCTGTCTTTTGGTTGATAGCGACAACCGACGGCTCATTAATGACAATGCCTCGACCACGAAGATATACGAGTGTATTTGCTGTGCCCAAGTCTATCCCTATATCGTTTGACAGTAATGATTGTACTCTTTCACGGATCTGTTCAAACATGTTGCGCCTTTAGAAATTCTGCCTCATTTATCATGGTGGTTTTTCCGGTCTTCCGGTTTGTTGTCTCGATCTTTCCTTCAGCCATGGTTTTTTCCGAGATGACCGCACGCATCGGGATGCCAAACAAATCACTATCGGCAAATTTTGCCCCGGGCCGTATATCTCTTTCATCAAACAATACCTCTACCCCGCGAGCAGTCAGCGTCTCGTACATTTCTGTTGCGTGGGCATGTACTTTGTCGTCATTGCCGATCTGAATGAGATGAATGGCAAATGGAGCAACTTCTTCCGGCCACACGATCCCTTTTTCATCCGAGAGCACTTCAACAAGCGCGCCCATGAGACGGCCGACCCCGATACCATAACTACCCATGATGACAGGCACATCTTTTTCACTTTCATCCTTAAAAGTAAGGTTGAGCGGTTCTGAAAACTTTGTACCGAGAGAGAAAATGTTTCCTGTTTCAATTGACTTGTATTCGACAAGCTCCCCTTTATCCAGACCAAGATCTTTCAGGACATCGTCCGTATACACCTCCTGGTTGACCGCTATATTCTTTTTTTCATCAACGTAAATAACGTCTTCACCGGCATCACTTATTGTCTGGAACTCTTCACTATACTTCGAAAAAACACCCCCTGAAGCAAAGGCTATTTTGGTGATATCGCTAAGACCAACCCGTTCAAATATCCTCACATATGCACCTCTTGCTTTTGCATACAGCGCTTCATGCTCTTCTTCTGTGCGCGCAAATGAATAGAGGTCCTTCATGGAAAACTCACGTCCTCGCATGAGTCCGCTTTTCGAGCGAAGTTCGTTTCTGAACTTTGTCTGAATTTGATACGCAAGCATCGGAAGATCTTTGTGCGAGCGGACATGATCACGCATGATATTGGTGAGCGGTTCCTCATGCGTGAAGCCAAGACCGAGTTCAGTATCGTTTTTGAGTTTGGTCTTGAACCAATTGTCCACTTTCTCGTCATCCCAGCGATCTGTTTTTTCCCACAACGCTTTCTCCTGAAGTGCGGTAAGCTGTACCTCTTGCCCGCCAATAGTGTTCATTTCTTCACGAATGATGTTTGCAATGTTATTGAAGACGCGAAGACCCAACGGCAAGTAGCTATATACCCCTGCCATTTCTTTATGAATAAAACCCGCCCGTATAAGCAGTTGGGCGTTTTTTGCAACCTCGTCGGACGGCGCTTCTTTGCGTGTTTTAGCGAATAGTTGTGACTGCTTCATGCTTCAATAGTCCTCGTATTGTACAGGATTTACGGGACATATTCAAAAAAACAGATCACGCCGCGCACAACGACAAAAATGTGATCAGTTAAGGAGTCGGGCTACATCAAAATAGCTCACCACCAAAATGAGAAGAATGAGAAGTGCGAAGAAAAGGGCGTGTAGCGTGTTGGCAAGCTCGGGTTTTATCGGTGATCCCTTTACCACTTCAATGAGGAGAAACAACAAACGACCGCCGTCAAGTGCGGGAATGGGAAGGATATTTATGATGGCAAGATTGATAGAGATCACTGCAGTCAAGAACAGAAGTGAAGTAAGGCCGACTTCCGCCGCCTCACCTACAAATGAAACAATACCTATCGGACCGGCAACATCAGAAAAATCCGCCTCAAATGCAAAAAGGCTCGCAAATAGACCGAACAGTCCTTCTCCGACAAGTACAGTCAGGTCAAGCATAAATACCCAACCTTCGGCAAGAGCCTTAAGCGGATTTAAAAACTGTAAAAATCCGATGCTAGCCATACTGATACCAAGTACTTTTCTTTCAGGGTCTTCGGGAATCAAACCGTCTTCAGGAAGAAGAGAGGTGTTGATGACTTCCCCGCCCCTATCAATAGACAGCCCGATTCGCCCCTCGCTATGTGCGGCAATAAACGATACTGCGGCATCAGGAGATAATTCTTCCAGCACATTCCCACCGCTCTCCATCGAAAGAATGATGTCGCCCGGGATGAGACCCGCGTCTTCAGCCGGACTTTGAGGAAGCACGCCACTTACCGCAAGACGGATATTTTGTGCAACGGGACGTTCCTCCTCAGTGATCGCAATATCAGTGCCGATCATGAACATTGCCGCAAGAAGTATCCACGCCAACAACATGTTAAAGAGCACTCCCCCTACAAGCACGCTCGCCTGTATCCATTTTGGTTTATGAATAAAACTGCGTTCCCTATCAGGGCCGTGCAGTGATTCTTCCGTTGGATTCTCGCCAAAGATCCGCACGAAACCACCAAAAGGAAGCCAATTCAGGGTATATTCAGTGTCTCCTTTTTTTGCAAGTGTTTTCGCTTTCGGCGGAAAACCAATGCCGAACTCATCAACGCGGATACCGGCTCGTTTTGCAATAATAAAATGCCCGAACTCATGTACCAAAATGAGTACGAGCAAAATGACAATGAAGAGGATAATGGACATAGGTGACTACCCCTTTAGTTCCTCTTCCTTGTGTGAGGCCAGGTCCTCAAGCGTCTTGTTTGCCTCGTCGATCTTTTTTTGCATTTCATCTTTGTAGGTAAACTTCTCGTCCTCTGAGATCTCGCCATCCTTTTCCTGTTTCTGCAACATATTCCACACTTCATCACGCTCTTTTCGAAGTGAAATGCGCGCCTGTTCAAGTTTTTCGCGAACAACTTTTATTAATTGGGCCCTGTTCTCACTTGTAAGCTCGGGAAAAGAGACCCTGACACCTTTGTCATCGGAAGATACCGAAAGGCCTGTGTCTCCTCCTGCGATCGCTTTCTCTATCTCTTTTGCCTGATTTGCATCAAACGGGAGTATTCGTAACGTGCGCGCGTCTTCGACACCGATGTTTGCCACCTGGTTGAGTGGTACTAGAACCCCATATGAGTCAACACGAACACCATCAAGTACTGCCGGAGCCGCTCTTCCCGTTCGGATACTGAAATACTCGCCC
>JANQMM010000014.1 GCA_028280145.1 Minisyncoccota bacterium
GGTCGAACTCCCATCAGCACTCACTGTTGTCGGTGTGGTGAACACAATCGTGTGGTCGGCTGAGACACCAAGGTCTGAGTCAGAGAGGGTGTTGCTTACGAAAGTGAGGTTTGCCGCTTCAGATGGTTTTACAAATGAAGGAAATCCAAGGCTCCACATAAGCAGTGCGAACATAGCTACAAGCGCAACCACTTTATGGTAACCAAGAGACAAAGAATTAACGTTCATTGTTGTGTTCTTAGTGTAATAATGTGACGAGGAAATATATATGTCTGTCTTGTGTATACGAGAACACAAAAAAGACGTGCTCCCTTTCACTCCTTACAAAATGATGTAGTGAGGTCATTTTGCGTAAGTGTAGGGCAGTACACTGTCTCCACACGCTACTTTTCTCTCGCACTCCAATATTAAAAGTAGTCCAATGTCCCTATGAAAAGCCCGATTCAGGCTCACTTTAAGTATATTTGGAAGTTGTGTATTAGTCAGTATATAGTCTGTGGATAAGAATTTGGGCTATTTTGGGGAAAATTGCGTATAACAACTGCCTGTATGTGTGAAAAAGAAGTGGATAAGTGTCCTCATATCACCCCTAAAAACAAGGCTTATATGTTGTTTATTCGGTGGAGAAAGGAACTGAGAGCTCAGAATCTACCTGAATCTCAAACGCCCGCTCTGAGATAAGAACTTCGGCAAAAAAGAGTCTCAGTAGGATAATGCCGGCTATAACTACAAGCAAAAAGAGGAAGAAAAGCCTATATTTCTTCAAAAAACCAGGAAACGAGAGTCTTCTTTCGTTCGATCCCTCCTCAAGCGTTATATTTCGAAGATCCATGACGCCGTCAACGAGTGGTTGTGTGAGTGCTCGTGTTTTTTTCGGCATTTTGTGAGTTTCGAGCTTTGCACTCTTATAGCCAAGGGCGCGAGCCTCATTACTGAGGGCCCGCTTGATATATAGCCGGATAAACCACACGATCGAAAGGCCGAGCAGAAGAATTGTACCTAAAATACTTAATACCGGCACGAAAGGAACTACCCAAAATGCCGTTGCGGCGGAAATATTTCTTCGTTGGTCATTGCCGTATGAGAGTGTTGTGACTGCTCGGTACCGGCCTATTTCGAGAGGACTTCCTTCTCCGCGCCACACAAAATCAAATTTTCGGACGGTATTTGGTAACACATTACCAAAAGTTGTCTTTTGGTTCACCGGAACAATGCCACGTTTCTTGCCCCACATGTTATATATGGTGATGTCTCCCTGTGGCAACAAGTGAACATTACCGGTATTTTCAAATCGGATACTAAATGAAGCTTCGGGTTCCTGATAAAAAATCTGTTCAGTGGCAAACTCTCGTATATCCCCCGCCTCAATCACATCACCCTGTACGCGCGCAAAAATAAGGCTTGAAATAAGGCTTGAAACAGCGATTCCTGACCCTTCTGTCGGATCAATGACGGGTTGGTTGCCGATAAGGATTGCGGCATAGTGCCCTCCGGGGGGCGCATTATCTGGCGGATTAATAGAGAACGGTAACCTCACAGTATCCCCGGCGCCAATAGTGATGGGATCACCGGTAACATCAATCCATCCCGCCAGACTCGTCGACTTATACTCGGGGTCTTGGCTGAGTAGTGGTGTAAACTTCCCTTTTCCGTTTTCATTGCGATTTGCCTCAAAGTTAACAGCCGATGCATACAATGTGATCGGGAAATTATTTACATTGACCAATTTTATAAAACTACTCCACTGTTCCCCCGGAGTAATGGTCATCTGAAAAAAAGGAGGGGTAACCGAAAGAGAGAAATCCTGACTTTGAGCAGAAGCCGTAGTCGGTATCACAAATATCCATAATAAAAGGAATGTAACGACAATGCTCCCTTTTATTCTGAAGATTACGGTGCGCATGGGAGGCATTGTAGCATTAATCCCGCATATCCATAATATGTGAATCTGAAGGGGCTGGACTTATTGGTGTATTCATCACAGGATCTTCAACCAAAACTGAACCGGTGCGTCTGGCGTATCGCCTCCTGTCACGATCTCGCACATACGCTGGCTCACGCTTCTGCTCGTGGCTTCCCCACCAGATATAAGCAAAGAAACCTATGATAGACGCGAGCGAAATAAAGAGTCCAAGAATTGTTTTCCAGGGCACAACCCAGAAATAGATGGTGTCATTCACCGTTCCAAGTTGCGAGCTTCCGTACTCAATATCAAGCAGGGCTTTGTATTTGCCGAATCCTCTGGTGGCTGTCCAGGCGCTTGCGATCTGTCCCGTTTCATTTGGCGCAATAACCGCACTGTCACTATTTGCAGGTACTGAACCGACTTCTTGACCCTTTCTGTCGTAAATACGAACTTCCCCTTTCGGCACCAAATCTTTGTTTCCGATATTCTCAAGATCATACGTAAAAGACACATCCGGTGTTGGGAAGAACAGTTCTTTTGACGTAAAGGATCCTAATTGTAATCGTTCCTGTACATCTTCGATGACCTCAATGTTCACTGCTGTCGAGACACCAAACTTCACGTTTGCCTCGGCTTGCGCACGAGAACCGCCCCACATAAAACTAATAAGGGCGTGATAGGTGCCAGGCACTGCATTTAAGTTCACTTTGATCGTCACGTTAACGTCACGAGACTCTCCCGGCTGTAGCTCTAATGCCGCGCGCGGAATTTCAATCCAGTTGGCAAGCGATGTTTTAAGATCGATATCGGCTCGATTGAGAAATTCCTGTTTCCCATCTTCAACATCAATGTTATTTACAATTGGGTATACATCAACGACATGTGATGTCAGATTGGTCACGGTAATGGTCTCGGAAATGATATCTCGCGCAAGAGCTTTTTCATCGATTACCGCAGGACTAAGTGATATACGATCCGCAGCTGAGACAAAAAGCGGTGAGATAGAAAATAGTATTAAAAATATTGTGATGTATACTCTCATATCAAAATACCGGAACAATAATGTATGCAATGTTGCTTTCATAAAGCCCTCCCACCTGGCCCTCTTGTACTTCAATCTTATAGATCATATCCACCACATCTCCATCGGTTGGTATTGCACTGTACGCCACTTCACGCGGTATGCTGTCAAACTGTGCATAGGTATTATCCGGGGCAAACCGCGCTGAGCCGGCAGCCAATGAATCATCTCCGGTGTGGTATCCGTAACAACCTGTCGCAAGTGCGCTGCAGCCAGCGGCCCACGTGCCGGGTGCCGGGTTTGTGGTGGTGATCGGATCTATTTGATTGCCGCTTGGATGCGTCAATTGTTGTCGCTCGAAGACGAATATTTGATATCCTTCGGTAGCATTCGTGGTAATGTCGAGTCTTTGTGCAGCTTCTGTTTCCTCTCCAAAGGAAAGTTCTCCAAAAGGAATCGTATTTGCGGTAGTATCAATATCCGTTGTTATACCTTCGGTCACCTCTCCACTTGAGATACCGCTAATCGTAAACGACAAATTGGAGCCGGCGGTGATAATCGAAGGGTAGCTCTCTCCTTCACCAAGCAGGATCGGTTCACTCGTCGATGCATTATATGCTCTGAAGTAGTACGTGGTATTTACGCGCGGCCCATCAGTTTTAATGGTAAATTCGATCTCACTTGCTTCGCCGCCACGCAGATCAAAACTGGTCGTCGATGTACCTGATTCATT
This sequence comes from Minisyncoccota bacterium, assembly GCA_028280145.1. Taxonomy (GTDB): domain Bacteria; phylum Patescibacteriota; class Minisyncoccia; order Phycocordibacterales; family JACZSL01; genus JANQMM01. The sequence goes on from JANQMM010000014.1 coordinate 3,661, forward strand.
ATGCGTACTTGTTGCGGTTGAATCCGTCAAAAGCAAAGTGGTCATAAGATCGTTGTCTGCGTCTACGCCATCGCCATAACAGAAGAATGAGTTTCCCTGGCAATTCCACCCTTCAACAACGTCGTACACATCTTGAGAGAAGTCAGAATATTCCGAAAACTGTAGTTTTATTTTCGTATCGGTTCCTGCAACACCAGTTTGATCACCGAGAGTCAGGCGAAGCTTTATAGTATTGTTATTTGCCACATCTGAGGGCGTTATATTCTCACCTGCAAGTGCTACAGTGGGCGTTTCGTTATTCTCATCATCATACCAACGCCAATTCTGACTACGAGGTTCGAATCCGTCAAAATACTGAAATCCGGTCTCTGCGGTAAAGTTGTCACCCGAAGAGGCGCCTGGGGCGGTCTGTCCCAAAGTACCGGTCATCACAAAATTGGTCGATGTCGCATTGTGTGTTCCACCGATGCCAAAATTGGGATTACGTACGATGAAATTACTGCTCGTGTAATCAGTTGCGTGAACAACATTAAGAGCGATGAACGACATGAGAAGCGTCAATGCAATACTTGCCTCTGATAATAGATACTTTTTTGCGCTCTTCTTGTGCATACTAGACTTCATCATTTAATTCCTCCGCTGAAGAAACAGTGTCTTCTTGGGCGGTTTCTTCATTTGCGATATCTTCCGGTGAAATCTCAATACTTTCCTCTGTCTCTTCTTCAGGTAGCGTTGTTTCCATTTCTGAGGACTCTTCTTCCGTCACTTCTTCAACTTCTTCCTGAACATTTTCTTCCGGAACGATCTCGATGATCTCCTCTGAAGTAGTTGTTGAGGTTGTTTCTTCCTCCTCCGTAAGCACCACTGTTTCTTCCTCGATCTCAATAACATCTTCTGTTGTGGATGCAACTGCCTCCTCTTCAGGAAGAGACGTTCCGGATTCTCCTTCACCTACGATAACTCTTCGGGTTGCCTCTGAAACATTTCCATCAGTATCGGTCACCCGGTAGGTTATAAGATGTTCTGTTGAGGATGCTGTATCAATTGCAATTTGTGATACCTCCAATCCGTTAAGGAATATATCTACGCCAAGATTCAGATCACGATCATCAGATATATTTACGCCAAGATCATTGTAGGTTGCCCCACGTTCGATAAGAGCCGGGTTATTGCCCACAATCTCAATTACCGGCGCATCACTTCCCGAAGTCACTTGTAGCTCTCTACAGCTTCCTTCTTGCGGATCCAGCACGCCGTCGACAAGCACCATGCAGAATGTCTTGCCTGTTGCACGGTCCACCATTTCAAGTGAGTTCTCGACCGAAAGATCAGTGACTGTCGCCTTTCCAAGAACAGCTTCTCGAATCTCCGCATTCTTCACTACGATCCTGTCGGCAAACAATTCACTGATGGTCAATGTGCCTCGCTCAAGCACGCCTCCCAGACTCTCTAAGATCTCGTAGACAACTTTCCGCATGCCAGTAAGTTCTTCTTCTGCTTCTCCTTCAGCGATCACGGCGTCTTCAAAGTTGAACCAGTCCCCAAATCGCTCAGGGTCACCACCGTACCAATGCGGATTAACGAAGACCATAATGCGTGTTGTTCCTCCTAATTCTCCATCGAGCATAGCATCAGCTTCACTGTATCCCTCAAGCGCGATACCGACCACGTGTCCCGGCTTCGTTGCCTTCATACCGACACCTGAAACTGAAGACGAGGTGATAGGATCACCGGGCTCAATCGCACCCCCTTCGATATTCACTTTTGTAAGGACACGTCCGGTAAGGGCGACTGCTATGCCTCTTCTGTCTTCAAAATCCTGGTTATTACCAATAACAAGACCCGGCTCAGTTGAGACAATACCAAGCATATCTTCCTGATAGCTTGTTGTCGTCTTAATGCCACCAACAGGACTTGTCTTATCGACACCTACAATGTCTCCACTTGAAATAGAGTAATCTTTCGAATAATAGATCTCCGCAAGGTCAGCTCCTGTTTCATCAGACAATTTAACTATGGTGATGCCGGAACCTTCCGCAGCGGTCTGCACCGTAGTCGTTAGATATTTTCGCACTGTTATGCGAACGCGATCTCCCGCGCTGTATTCTTGTACATATGACGTTGTACAGCCTCCAACGGTCTCATTGGCCGCGTTTTCTTCACGGGTATATGCATCACATTCTGCACCAGGCACATCAGCGAACCCGGACGGACTGGTGCTCGCCTGGAAATTAAGTTCTGTTCTCGTACGCGTAACACCACCGGTTCCTTGGTCATTTTCATGTCCCAGCGTCCCGATCAACAGATACATACCATCTTCCAAGAAGGTAATCTCGTCGTTTGCAAAACTGACACTGAAGGCGGTGCCTTCCGTGGTCGTTGCGTCCAGGTTGATCGGCGTTTGTGTCGTTGTGATCGAAACACCGCCAGTGCTGTCATAAGCGTGCACGGCACTTTCCGCCCCTTGATCGTTGTTACACTCAAATTGTCCGGTGCCTGCATTCCACTGCAATTTTGTCGTTGTTGCCGTACAATTCGTGAGACCAGCTCCATCAAATCGATTTGCAACATACACGTTGGTACTTGATGCATTGCCTAGAACATCAATGTTTGATGCAAATGTGCTCGTACCTGTCGTGCCGGTTACCGAGAGGTTTGCCGTAGTGAGAGTGGTTCCGTCAAAAGTCAGATTTGCCGAAGTGACCAAAGAACCACCGCTTCCGTAGTGAACACGATTGTCCACAATTGTTACCGGCGTGTCGGTTAGATCGGTAAACTGATCAACGTTTGAGAGGCATTCTCCACCAACAGTCACACACCCCTCGCTTAACGCAATGCCTCCCGCAAATGTTGATGTTGCACTTCCTGTTATATCAAGTGCGACTCCTTCTACCCCTCCTGCAAATGTTGATGTAGCCGTACCGTATACCGAAAGAGTTCCTGTTGCGACCACATCACCGCCTAGGAACGAATCACCTACGACGGTCAGTCGTGAAGTCGGGCTTGTGGTGCCAATACCAAAGTCTCCGTTCGGAGTGATCCGCACGCGTTCAGCAAAGTTTCCACTCAGATCATCTGTTGAAAAACGGATGCTTGATGGCGTTTGTCCGACCGCAATACTTCCTTCAGTGACAACATCAATGGAAGCTCCCGTATTGTATCCGGAAAGATCAAAGCCGGTAAATTGAATGGAGCCAAGTTCATCACCGGTCTGTATGCCTCCTGCCCCTCGTGATTTACGAAGGAAGATATCAGCCGCTTCGTTGTCCATTGACGTATCCTCAAAGAGCACACTTCCGTCCGTTGAAGAGCTGGTCTGTAGTGTGTATTCAGGATTTGTCACACCGATTCCAAGTGCCTGGTTAGCCGCATCAAACACAAAATTGGCAGTTTGCTCAAGTGCATCGCCGGCACCATTTACGTATTGAATAGCATTTGCCACAAGTGATAAAGGAGTGTCACTGAGAGACGTGTAGGTTGTGTTGTTAGTCAAACACTCACCACTCACAAAGACACAACCACCAGTCAGTTCAATACTGTTTGCAAATGTTGATGATGCCGTCGTGCTTGTTGCGATCAACCACCCTACATTTGGCGAAGAAGATGCGGAAAGCGCACCCACTTCATTTCCATACAGGAATGCGCCCGCAGGAAAACTGGTTGCACCGGTGCCTCCGCGAGAAACAGCAAGTGTGCCAACAGTATCACTTAAAGCGACATTGAGAGAACTGGTTGCAATATCTATCCAATCAGCGCCATCATAGCTTAGTAGCGCACCATAGACCGGGGAGGTCAGGCTAACATCTTGAATATCATTCAGGGAAACGTTTGTAGCGCTTACAATGCAGGTGCCATTTACCGACACACAACCCGTTTCCACATTAATACCGTGTCCAAACGTGCTCGTTGCATTATCACCACCCCGAATCACTGTTTGGTTTGTGTTGCCAACATATATGCGATCACTTGCGGTAAGTTGTGAGGTTGATGCGTGTACCAATGTTGTCTGACCATTTACATCAAGTGTGCCGCCCGCTTCAATATTGTCAAAAAGAGACGCGCCGATAACTTCAAAGATATATCCTGTTGATGTAGTTGCGCTTCCACCAATGATCACAACGATCCCATTGTCTGTTGGGTACTGTGCAAGATCGTCCGTCGAGGTCGCCCAGAGTCCTGACCCACCTCCTCCTCCTGCAACATCTGCTCCACAGTTCCATCCGCCGATGCCATCGGCTTTTGGTACTTGTCCATTCGCACAACTAAGATTTACCACTGTGGACGATGCAAGAAGTCGTGTATCAAAACGCAAGTCAGTGTAGAAAAGATTGCTTCCTTCTATCAGATCATCAGTATTGATAGAAAGTGAACTCGTTGCAATCTGCGTTACGGCACTTCCCGCACCACCAATAAAAAGTTGATTATTGGTAATGCTGGTTAGGCCGGTTCCTCCCCG
>JANQMM010000054.1 GCA_028280145.1 Minisyncoccota bacterium
ACATCTACGTAACAGGCGAGACATACGGATTCGGTGTAAACCCAACGGAAGTTGAAGGCGGTACACCAAACGGAGCTGGTTCACAGACGACAGCATCAACACCATTCTTCGATGGTTCACTCTTCACTATTGATCCGGGAAGTGTTACTTCATGGGCAAAGAGTAATGAGGTACCAGCACAGAACATCGCAATCAACGTTCCTAACCAGCCTCTTGGCGCATTCGAAATTGACATCAAGGGTGAGCCTCTATCGGTTCAGTCAATGACATTCAACTTCATGATCACAGGAGGTCCAGTTGGAACCGACGTTGATAACGTATCGCTCGTTGATGAAAACGGTGCGGTTATTGCAGGCCCATCAGACATGACTGGCTCAACTGCGGCAGGTACCGTTGTCTTCTCAGATACGGTAACGCTTCCAGTTGGTAAATCAACACTTACCCTACGAGGTAAACTTGATACATCATTTGGAAATGATGATACGATCGTTGCATCTTCATCACCAACCGCAAACTGGTCAGGTGTAGAAGGTGAGGAAACAGGTGATGCACCAAGTTCACTTCCTGGTGCAGCAACAGGAAACACCATGACCGTAAAGGCAGCAGCTGTTTCAGCTAAAGTCTCAACAAGTCCGTCAGCACAAAATGTCGTTGGTGGAGTATCAGGCATGACTGTTTCAAACATCCAACTTGATGGTTCACAGTCAGGTGAGGATGTACGATTCACCTCACTGCAACTTCGATACACCAACGGTGGAGCAAATGGCGACCCAACCAACTGTCGACTATGGGATGGCGACACACAACTCACTGATGACGGGGTAGACCCAACAACAACCGGAACACCATATACATTCACACTTGATCAAAATGTGATCGTAGCAAAGGGTACGATTAAGACCCTTGCAGTAAGGTGTGACGTATCTGGTTCAGTTGCAGCAGGTTCTACATTCTCATTCGGTGTAAACAACGCTGATACCATCACCGGTACGGGAGTTGATTCAGGTTCAACTGTTGACGCTTCAGACAACGACAACACTGGTCCTACAATGACCGTCTCAGGTGCAGGTACACTTGCAGTAACGCTTGACTCATCAAGCCCATCATACGCTCTTGCAGCTGCAGGAACGTCAGATGTAACGCTTGCAATACTCAAGGTTGCGGCAACAAACGAAGACATTCGACTTGATCGACTTGGTTTGCAATTGTCAAACTCTACAGCTTCATCGTCACCTAGTGACCTTCTATCTGTAGGCATCTACAATGGTTCAACTCCAGTAGGTACAGCTGTATTCTCAGGAACAAATCGATTCGCAACGTCAACATTGACGCAGACCGTGATCGTTCCTAAGGATGACGACATTACCCTTACGATCAAGGGAACCATGTCAGAGATTGGTCCAAGTCAACCGGGAACGCAAGGTGCACTTGTACAAGTTGACTACGACGGAACTGACCCAACAGCAACACGAGGTATAGGTCAAGACTCAGGTGCAACTATTGATGCAGCTGGTTCTGACACAGCAACAGCAGGAGTTCGACTATTCCGATCATTCCCTGTATTTGCTAAGATCGCAGTTCCATCGACGACACTTGTTAATGGAGACAACACATTCTATCGATTTAGCGTAACCGCTGACTCGGCAGATGACATCTCTATCTACAAGTTCTCACTTCGAATGGCTACAACAGGTGCTACAGTATCTGACGTAAACATCTTCGCGTACACTGACTCAGGATTCTCAACTGCAGTTTCAGGTGTACGATCAGACGGTGCATTGCTTCAGACTGGCGTAGCTCCGGTTGGTCCAAATATTGACGTTGATGTCGTTATTCAAAACAACGGCGGAGTCGATACACCTCTTGAAATTCCATCAGGAGTAACTCGATACTTCGAAGTACGAGGTGTTGCAGCGAACGTTTCTTCAAACGATTCGATCACTACGACACTACGAGGAGACCAGGAATATCCAGTTCTAGCTGACCTTATGGATTCAGCTACTGCGATCGATGGAGACACTAACGATGACTTCATCTGGTCACCACAAGCAACAACAACTCCGGCAATCGCAACTAACGATTGGACAAACGGATTTGGCGTAATCGGACTACCAGCAATCAACATGACTGCTACGTCCCTATCAGAGTAATCTAGTCGTAGAATTCTAGGTTAAGCTGATTAGCTTGGAGAAAACCCGCCTATATGGCGGGTTTTCTTTTTGCCTACTGATCGGAGACGTCCAACGTCTCCGGACATCTGCTATATCTTGTAAAGATAGACCTTTGCCTAATTTTCGGTACAATATCGCTATGAACAAAGGAAAAATAACCCTTATAGCGCTTGGTGTCATAGTGGTAGTTCTTATTGTTGTATTTTTCATGCTAGTACCCACGAAAACCGAGGCACCAACGAATGATGCGGTCAATACCGCCACGACCACAGAGCAAATAAGAGAAATTGTTCTAAACGAGGACGGCGTACCTTCAATTGAAGGGGGAGTTGTTGAGATCATCGATGAAACGGAGGTTTCTTCCGCACAACCGTCTCTTGATCGCCCGATAACCATTCCGGATACGTTTCCACAGGAGGCGGCACAGCTTATGGCAACAAAAATAGCCGATGCCATTGCCGCGGTGGAGCAGGATCCAACACTTTATGGCAACTGGCTTACACTTGGTAACTTACGGGGACAAATACAAGACCATGAAGGGGCAGAAGAGGTATATGTCTACTTGACCGAAACAAGTCCCGATAATGCAGTTGGCTACACAAATCTGGGGAATACCTACCACTATCATCTTCCTGATTATCCGAAAGCGGAAGCAAACTATCTTGCCGCAATTGAAAGAAGTCCGGGAAATGAAAATGCCTACAGTGAACTGCACACTCTTTACAAAAATGTATACAAAACAGACACCACGGCGGCGGTGGACATTCTTCTGCGAGGCTTAGAGCAAAAGCCCCAAAGCATCAATTTTCGCCTGCAGCTTGCGAAATATTATGAAGATACAGGGGATGTTGAAAATCAATTACGTTATTTAGAAGAAGCACTCGATGAAGCAAATCGCACTAACAATACAACGCTCGCAGAGTCTCTCACTGCCGAGATTGAGGCTCTCAAGTAGAGTTCAACATCTACTGCTAACGATGGCCGTGATCTTATTTTTCCTCTCAACGGTATATTTGGTTGAACGCTTCGTCATCTCACGCTCCATAGGGTTTGTTGCGTATATTCTTTTTACTCTCTGGTATGTGAGTCTTGCTCGTTTTTTCATTTTGGAGCGCAAAAATCTCAGGGTATAATGAGCCTAATGGTTCGATTTGCAAATAAGACTTTTTTCAGATTTCTCATTGGTTTCCTTGCTATCATTTCCACATCTTTTTTGTTTATTTTGGGCGCAACGTATCTGGCCGAGGTCGATGCGCAAAAGAATACTGCACAGGTATCGGAAGAAGGTGATTGTGTCGGACCAAACTGTTAATGAATAATATGAACACTGAAGAAATAACCAGAAATGATCAGAATAAATGGAGTGTCGTATTCTCATTCCTGTATCTTGTCATTTTTCTCATTGGCGTTATGCTCCTTAAGAAAGTAAACGGTGATCTTCCGACAAGCATTCCTCTTTTTGATTTGGTGATCATTACGCTTGCGGCATTTCGCCTGACCCGTCTGTTTGTATACGATCACATCATGCAATTCTTCAGGGATTTCTTTCTCGATAAGGAAGAGTACAAGGATGAGCGTGGTGCTACGCAAGTGAGACGATTTCCTCCCATTACCGGCCCACGAAGAACAATAAATGACCTTCTTAGCTGTCCGTGGTGCTTTGGCATGTGGGCAGGGCTTCTCATACCATTCTTTTATTTCTTAAGTCCGTATGCGTGGTTCGTGATCCTTGTATTTGCTATTTCTGGCGTAGCAACATTGTTCCAGATAACCGCTAATCTCATTGGTTGGAACGCAGAATATAAAAAGCGAAAAACGAAAGCAAAGTACGATTAACGCTTGACTTGAGAAATAAATTACGGTGTGATACTGTTGAAGGGTAACGATTGTACAGTGGAGGGAGTCAGATGAAAACTCTCGCACGACTCGAGCAGGAGATGACTGCCAGGGCTTTGAAGCGTATGACTCCCGACAAGATCTGTGAACTGGGAGGAGTCCAGCGTATCAGACGAGCGGCGATTATGATCAGCACAAGAAAGAATGTCGTCGTTCAGGAAAGCAAGGGCACTTCTGCAGTAAACTAGGACACGGTTCGGCCGCCCCCCAAAGGGGGGCGGCCCGTTTTTTTATTGACTTTTTGATGCGTTCTAGTACCATATCTCCATCGGACTCAGAGACAGCAGGCAGGTTAGTGTCTAGTCCTTGGCGACGAGGTACCTTGTGTATTCTTTCAGAAGAAGAATTCCTGGGAACCAAAAACCAATTTTCTAAGAACTAACCAGAGGTCCTGCCGAGGTCGTAACCGGAATACCGGTTTATCTCTATAGTCCCCGAAAGGGGTTTTTACATGTCCGAGTTAATATTACTGAGTGCCGGGAACTAGGCACTAAGTACTAACAATATGGCAATTACAAAGGAAAAGAAGAAAGCAATTTCGGAAAAGCTCAAGAGTATTCTTGATGAAGCGCAGTCTGTTGCATTCGTGAACTTTCACGGCCTTGATGTGGTAACCGAGGAAAAGATCCGAAGTACACTGCGCGAGGCAGATGTATCGTATTATGTAGCGAAGAAGACGCTCATGAAACGCGCATTCGATGCAAAAAGTTTTGACGGCGACATGCCGGAACTTGAAGGTGAAGTGGCGATCGTCTATGGAAGCGACTTGGTCGCACCCGCTCGCGAAGCATTTCAATTTGCGAAAAAGGAGGACGACCCCCTCTCGCTCCTTGGAGGAGTGTTTGAAGGCCGTTTTCTGGACGCAACCGAAATCAAAGAGATCGCAGCAATCCCTGGCCAGAAAGAGCTATACGGAATGTTTGCAAATGTCATTAACTCACCAATTCAAGGATTTGTTATGGCGTTATCTGAGATTGCAAAACAAAAAGAAGGGGCTAGTGCTTAGCACTTGGCGCCCGGCTCTTAGCAATATTCACTACGGACTAAGAGCTATCTTACTAAATCACTAATATAATCATGTCAGACGAAACGAAAAAAGATGATGTAGCAACTCCTGAGTCTGAAGAGAAGAAGGATGATGCTACTCCTGCTCCCGCTGAGGAAACCAAAGAAGAAGTAGCGCCAGTTGCAGAAGAAAAAAAGGAAGAGACTCCAGCAGAAGAACCTGCCTCACCTGAGGCAAATGAAGACGAAGAAGTCGAAGTTCCTGCTGAATTCAAAGACCTTATCGATAAGGTTGAGAATATGAGTGTTCTTGAACTTCACCAACTCGTGAAGGTGCTCGAGAAAAAATTCGGGGTCTCAGCGCAAGCAGTTGCTGTTGCCGCACCGGGTGCGGGTGGTGGCGAAGACGCTGAAGAAAAAGATGAATTCACTGTAGAGCTTACTGATGCCGGCGCATCAAAGATTGGTGTCATCAAGGCGGTTAAAAACGCTCTTGGGCTTGGACTTAAGGAAGCAAAGGATCTCGTAGACGGTGCTCCAAGCGTACTTAAGGAAGGTGTGAAGAAGGAAGAGGCAGAAGAATTGAAAACAGCTGTTGAGGAAGCCGGAGGTAAGATTGAATTGAAATAACACTTCAGAAACCAATTTAGTTAACGAATAGAAAACACCGCACTTAGTGTGGTGTTTTCACATTTTATCTTTTCTGGAGTAAGGCGTGTTTGCCTTAGGAAAGGTGAGGACAACGAAGCCCC